>JAAZFR010000192.1 GCA_012971835.1 Erysipelotrichia bacterium | reverse complement strand
ATAAATTGACATTGTGAAAGACATTTTGGACATCTTGCAGTTCATCAAGAACATCAAGTAACTCTTGAAAAAGAGTTCTATCCTCATCGCTTAATGTGATTGTTTCATTAGCGAGCATTTGAATTTCCGCGACTTGAAATTCTTCGATGCCTAATGAATTTAGCAAATCCTTCGCTTGACCAAAACTAGTCGGTTCGACAAGCACTTCCATCACGCCTTCATCAAGCGATATTTCTCGGACATCGACATCGCCGAGAATCAATGTTTCTTCAACCAAGTCTTTCTTCTCAAAGTTAAAGACAAGAATTCCTGTCTCTGAAAAGTTGTAATTAACAGTGCCCATATGGCCACTTTTTTTCGTGACGGCTGTGCGAATCTCAACAAAAGCGCGATTAGCGTTATCGGTCAATGAATCGATAATTAAAAAGGAATTACCAGGGCCAAAAGCTTCATATCGTCCCGGGCTATACGTTTCGGCATCGCCACCCTGCGCTTTTTTAATCGCGCGATCAATTACATCACGAGGCACCGATTGGCCTTTAAACTTATCAATCGCTGAACGAAGGGCCAAATTATTATTTGGATCAGGTATACCTGATTTAGCAGCCATATATATTTCGCGAGAGGCTCTGGCGTATAATGCCGATTTCCTCGCACCGCTTTTCGCCATCGCGGCAGCTCTTACTTCAAAATGTCTTCCCATAATTATTACTCCTGATAATTCTATTTTAGATTAGTATTCGACTTTGACCAAATATAGACCATTAGGAGGTGCTTTATAATTCACGAAATTTCGCTCAGGATTATCGAGTAGTTTTTTGGCTTCTTCAGCCGTAAACCGACCCATGCCGATTTCGATAAGGGTCCCGACAATCATGCGCACCATGTAGCGCATAAATCCCGTGGCAGTTATAGTAATAACAATATGATCTTGGGGCGTATGAATATTAATTCCTAATATTTCCCGAACAAAACCAAACTCATCTTCTTCCTTGCTTGTATAATTACGAAAATCGTGTTTTCCATAAAAGAGTTTTGCGGCTTCAACCATTTCAGTTATATTCATCTCACGTGGATAAAAATGTTTAAAATCGATATTAAAAGGATCATCTTCACCTGTATTGATAATATACTGATATATTTTGTGTTTCGCAGATAAGCGAGCATGAAAATTATCATCTACTTTTTCCAAATCCATGACGTGAATATCACGGTTTAATAATCGATTCATTGCGTAGCGAAACTTATCAAGATCTTCTATTTCGTTAATAGTGTCAAAATGAAAAGTTTGCCCCAAAGCATGAACACCAGCGTCGGTTCTTCCGGAACCATAAATTGCGGTTTCGACATCAAGAAGTTTGCTAATAACTTGCTCAATCGACCCTTGAATTGTTTCAGCGTTTGGCTGTCTTTGCCAACCTTGAAAATGGGTGCCGTTATACTTAACAGTTGCTAAATATCTCATAAAATAACCACCCATGTCGGAATGTTAAAAATCATCTCAATAAAATTCCAATTCATTACCGAAGTCACAATCACCCCTGTTGTTATTATAATAACAAATATTAATGATAAAGTATCGCTTATCCCCCAGTGGAGATTACGATATCTTGTTCGTTTAGCCCGAGGATTATAGCCTCTTGCTTCCATGGCATTAGCTAGTTCTTCACTCCTTTGAAATGCTGACATGAAAAGAGGAACAATCAACGATAAAATAGCTTTAATTTTCTCTTTGACTTTACCATGCTCAAAATCGACTCCTCGCGAAGCTTGAGCATTCATAATCCGCATAGTCTCATCAAGCAAAGTCGGAATAAATCGTAAAGCGATGGAAATAGTCATCGCTATCTCATGAGTTGGGAATTTGATGAGCTTAAGCGGATACATATACCATTCTAAGGCATAAGTTAAATCAAGCGGTTTAGTGGTCGCCGTCAAGATAAGAGTTAGGGAAATCATCATCACCAGGCGAAGTATAATCTTTGCGCTTTGCAAAATCGATTCCCAAAAAATGTTATAAGTGCCAATGCTTAAGGCTATTTTTGATGCTCCAATTGGCGGAACCAAAACATTGATAATAAATAAAATGATAATCATAATCCAAAGCGCTTTTAGCGATGAGAATAGTTGTTTAAGACTAATCCGCGAAATGAGTAAAATGGTGAGGATAAGAATAAAGATTATTCCTCCCATGACAAAAGTCATGACTTGACTTTGATAACCATAAAAAACAGCAACCATCATTAAAACTAGCATCAATAGTTTGCTGCGGGGATCCATGCGATGGATAACGGTATTAAAGGGCGCGTAACGGCCTAAAGTCATGCCCTTCATTTCTTATTACCTCTGGCCTTAGCGATTGCCGCGCCTAATGATTCGATATCCTTGATCTCATTGAGATTTAGTTTTAAACCTTGATCGGATAGTAATTTAACAAATTTATATAATAAAGGTGTCTCTAAAGAGTAGAGGTCATTTTCCTGATTAAATAGTTGAAGGGGTGTCGTAATCTCCCGGACTTCGCCATCTTCCATTACAATAACAGTATCGCTATATTCAAGAACGATATTCATATCGTGAGTAACCAAAATAACTGTTGTACCATTATCGTGTAAACCTTTAAAAAGTTTCATCATCTCTCTTGCGCCGCGAGGGTCAAGTCCGGCCGTTGGCTCATCGAGAACGAGGATACTTGGTTTAAGAGCTAAGATACCCGCGATAGCTACTCTTCGCCTTTCGCCTCCTGATAAATCAAAGGGCGATCTTTTAAAGAAAGTATCGTCTAATCCAACTAGACGAAGAGCATCATGCGCGTTTTTAAGAGCTTCTTCGTTACTTAATCCAAAATTCTTTGGACCAAAGGCGACGTCTTTTTCGACTGTTTCTTCAAACAATTGATACTCGGGAAATTGGAAAACAATGCCAACAAGTTTTCTTAATTCCTTAATCTTCTTCGTCCTTCTTT
>JAAZFR010000191.1 GCA_012971835.1 Erysipelotrichia bacterium | reverse complement strand
TTTTTCGGCACATCATGCCCGACTTTGATGCGATGGGAACCCAGATGGGGTTATACACTTGGATTAAAGATAACTTCCCAAATAAAGAAGTTCGTTTCTTAGGTGATAATCACGTCACCTTCACGCCGCGGCTCTTTCCCGAAACCGAGCGTTTAAATGACGAGTGGTTCAAAGAACCATTCTTAGCAATTATCATCGACACCGCTAACACATCTCGCATCGCTGATCCGCGTTGGAAAAAAGCCAAATACAAAATTAAAATTGATCACCACCCTGACGTTGAAGAATTCGGCAAAATTAGTATCGTCAACACAACGATGGCCGCTGCAAGTGAGGTTGTTGTCAACATGATTCTTACTGTTAAAGGCGACTATCACTTGTCAAAAGAAGCAGCGCAATATTTCTACATTGCCTTAGCTGGTGACTCCGGTCGTTTCCAATATAACTCAACGACTCCTCACACTTTTGCTGTCGCCAAGGAACTTGTCAAAACTGGTTTTGTTCTCAGCGATGTCTATCGCAAAATGTATTTTAAGAAAATAGAAGACTTGCGCGTCACCGCTTATGTACTCAATAACTTTAACGTTAGTGAACATGGTGTCGCTTATTATGTGTTGAGTGCCGATATTCAAAAGGAACTCAATATCACGTCAGAACGCGGTAAAGAAAACGTCAATATCTTTTCTAATATCGACGGCATCAATGTTTGGTGTTCAATCACTGAGGACAGTAAAGATAATTGCTACCGTGTTTCGATTCGCAGTAAAGAAAAAGCAATTAACCAAGTTGCCGCTAAATACGAAGGCGGAGGCCATGCCCAAGCTTCGGGGGCTAAGTTGAAAAGTCTCGATGTTCTTCCTAACTTCATTCAAGATCTTGATACCTTGTTTGTCGAATAGAAAATTGATATATGTAAAAAGGTGTCGTTTATCGATACCTTTTTATTTTAACTAACCTTCTCTTTTTGCTAATATATAAATATATGAGTTTTATTCCCCTGCATGTATATACTGGCTATTCCTTTTTGCAAAGTGGCATTACAATTGATAAATATATCAAGGCTCTTAAAAAGCGTGGTTACCGCGGCTCAGGAATAAGCGATATAAATTCTCTTTCTGGTATTCCAGAATTTTTCATTAACTTACAAAGAGAAAAGCTAATTCCACTAGTCGGTATGGACCTAGATATCGATGGCAATTTGTTAACTTTTTTTGCACTTAACGAACAAGGTTATCGTAATCTCCTTAAATTGCTCTTTTTAAAAAGAAAAGGCGACTTATCACATGAGGAGGTCGGTCGTCATAAAGAAGGCTTAGTGGCCGTTCTTTCCGTTGGACACTCTAGACTTCATGAAATCTATAAAACAGAAGTTGATAGAATTCCCCATTTTCTGCTTCCTCTTTCCAATCTCGGACAATACTTCTATCTAGGAATAGAATTTGCCAATGATGATGACGAAGCCTATATCGCCTATCTTCGCACCTTTGCTCACAGTCATGGCTATCAAACAATCGCTTTCCCATTTATAAAATACATTGATAAAAAGGATGCAATCGTTCTTGAAATCGCGAAAGCAATACGCGAGGAATCACAATTAGAAATCAAAGAATTAGAAGGTAATGAATATTTGCTTGATGATGAGCGAATTGCACTTTTGTTTACTGAGCAGGAAATTGCTAATACTCATGCCTTGCTAACAATGAGCGTTTACAAATTCGCCAACAAGCGAGGCAACCTTTTGGCGTACCAAAACCCCCTAAATATTAGTAGCGATGCTTATCTTAAAGAAAAAGCTCTTGATGGTCTTACTCACAAGATGACTAATCCAAGCGAGGAATACTTAAAACGCCTCAATTATGAGCTTAGCGTCATCGCAAAGATGGGATATAGCGACTATTTCTTAATTGTCGCCGACTATGTTGGTTTTGCTCACGAGGCTGGAATATCAGTCGGACCAGGTCGAGGGAGTGCCGCTGGTTCTTTGGTCAGTTATGCACTTGGCATCGTCTCATGTGACCCGATTAAGCACCATCTTCTCTTTGAACGCTTTCTAAATCCTGAAAGACAATCAATGCCCGATATCGATATCGATTTTTCGGATATTAGAAGAAGCGAAATTATCGAATATTTGAGAAATAAGTATGGCCGGAATAAAGTCGCCAACATCATGACGATTCAAACAATAGGCGCCAAACAAGCTTTGCGCGATATTGGTCGTGTTTATGGAATTGAAACACGCGAGATTGATTTGATATCCAAATTGATTGTCGACACCAATTCATCATTACGTGATAATTACCGAAAAAATCCCGCTTTTAAGAAGTTAATTGATAGCGATAAATACTATTTG
>JAAZFR010000190.1 GCA_012971835.1 Erysipelotrichia bacterium | reverse complement strand
GGTGGGGCAATCTTATTTAATGAAAACGACGTATCAATTGCTACGCTTAAATCCGGCGGAGTCAAAGCAGTGGCCGAATTAAAGCCAGCGACAATTGTTAAGATGCTCGTCTTTGAAAAAGACGAAAAAGCCAAGATTGTTCTTCTAACTCATGCTGGTCATCTTCGCATTTACGACTATACAAATACTCCTTTGACAGCTAGACTTGGCAAAACATCACTTATTTATCCATGTTTTAATAAGGAGCCTCATTATCTTATTTACGCACGCAAAATCGATGCAAAGGATGAAAAGATTATTCTCCGCGTACAAGCCAACAATAAATCGGTAATCGATGTTGAGGTCGCTGATTTCTATGTTACTCCAAAAAACAAATACGCAAAGGGCACGATTACATTACCGCGGCGCTCACACCTTAACATCGTTTTCCGCGAAGATAACATTATGATTGATAAAAAAATCATAGCCCACGAGCCTCCTGTTAAGGAAATCATTGTCAAAGAAAACGAAATAACCAAACTTGAAGAAAATGGCGAAGACTACAAGCAAATTTCGATTTTCGAAGAAGACGATGCTAAAAAATAGTTAAGATAAAGATTCTCTTAAGGCGGCATTTGTTGGATGTCGCCTTTTGTTTTTGAAATATTACTTGTATTTGTCTATTTTTTTGTGCTCATTATTTGTAAAATAAGAATATGAATAAACGTTTCATTCCCTTCTGTGTAGCAAAGAGTATTTACGATATTGATCCCGCCTTTTTCAAGAAACATCAAATCGACACCTTATTTGTTGACCTTGACAATACCCTTGATGCCCATAATAAATCACATCCAAGCGACCGCGCCCTTGCTTTGAAAGAAAAATTAGCGGTGGCTGGCATCGAGATGATTGTCGTTTCAAACAATACTTCCAAACGTGTTTCTACATACGCGAAGGAACTTGGCGTACGCTATGCGGGATCATTACTTAAACCATTCGCTTTTCGTCTTAAGAAATTCATAAAAGCCAATAAAATTGACACCTCAAAAGTAATGATGATTGGCGATCAAATTATTACCGATGTTTGCTGCGGTAATGGGGCAGGGATTCGCGTTATCCTAACCGAACGCCTTGTCGATGATGATCAGTGGACCACCAAATTTAACCGTTTTTTTGATAAACCTCGTTATAAAAAATTAAAAAAATTAAATCTCTTAATCAAATGGGAGGATAAATAATGGCTAAGTTAAATATTATCCGTCGTTGCTACTCATGTGGTGTCGTCTTGCAAAGCAAGGACCACGAAAAAGATGGCTATGTCGAAAAAGAATTACTTCAGGACTTATCGAAAGGCGTTTTGTTTTGTCAAAAATGCTTTCATAGCGAAAAATATAATCTTTCGCCAAAAGAAGCGAGCCTTGATCACCAGTTTTTTACTCTTATCGCCGATGCTCAGGCCACTGATGCTTTAATCGTTTATGTTATCAATCTCTTTTCCTTTGAAGCTGGCTTCATCCGTGCTTTAAACCATTGGCTTTCGGGTTTAGATATTTTAGTTCTTGCTAATAAACGAGATATCATCCCTCAAGATGTTAGCGATGAAGCTCTCAAAGAATATGTCGCTCATCGACTAAGAGTCGAAAAACTTAAAGTTTCCGATGTTAAGCTAGTCAGTGCCTCCGAAAATTATAATATTCGGGATGTCATCGACACAATTAAAGACCTTCGCAAAAGAAGAGACGTTTATATTATTGGTCAGAAATATTCGGGAAAAACGACCTTAATGGAAGCCTTTTTAAAGGAATATAAAAATGTCAGTCGCACGAATATTATCACGCAGAACTATCCGGGCACGAATTTGAAAGTTATGCAAATACCGATTGATCAATCGACTTATTTTTATGACACTCCTGGTTTAGGCAACGATAACTGCATTCTTGAAAAAGTGGAAAAACAGGTTTTAAAATCTATTGTTCCGATCAAGCGCATAGAAAAAAGATTGTATACGCTTAGTAAAGACCAGTCACTTTTTATCGGCGGGCTAGCGCGTATCGAATTAGTTGAAGGAGAAAAAACAGCGGTGGGATGCTATTTTTCTTCAGAAGTTGATATTCGCAAAATAATTGTTGCAGAACCGAACAATCAATTTTTGCGTACCCTAAATAAAAACTTACTTCATCCGACATCGAAGAACTTGCAGAGTCTAAAAGACTTTGACATTTACGATGTAGTTGTCGATGAAGAAGGCTCACGCGATATTGGAATTAATGGTTTAGGATGGTTCTCTTTTATTGGAAATAAACAAACTTTCCGCCTTTATGTTCCAAAAGGCGTATCATTTTATACAACGAGGTCAAAAATCGAGCATGTTAAGTAACAAGGATCGTCAGGAATTATTCGCCCTTAGCAATAAACTCAAAATCCGCTATATTATCGGAAAAGATAATTTGTCTGCTAAAGTTTTTGAAATGCTCGACAAAGCTCTGACTGCTAATGAACTTATCAAAGTTTCAATCAATAAGCATGCTGAAGGAGAAGTTGAGTTCTTTGCTAAATCAATTTCCGAGAAACTCGGCTGTTTCTTAATAAAAATCGTCGGTAGAACAATTGTTTTATATCGTCAGTCTCCTAAGAGGAAAGTAAAGTAGTGGAGAATATCGTTCTTTTCGGAGGCGCCTTCGATCCCGTACATAACGGCCATCTCCGCATGGCTAATGCGGCGAGCTTTTTACTTAATGCTGATGTCGTTTTTGTGCCGAGTAAAAGTCCGCGCTGGAAAAATCCGACAGTGGGAATTGAACATCGTTTAAAAATGTTAACCTTGGCTATTCGCCAAAACGGTATTTCTGGAACGACAATTTCTGACTTCGAAATCAAATCGGAATCAGCAATTAATTATACGATTGATACAATTCGCTATTTTGTAAAAAAATACCCTCGTAAGCGTTTCTTTTTGCTAATTGGTGCGGACCAAGTTAATCAATTTGCACAGTGGCAGGAACCCGAAGAAATAATTAAACTTGCGACTGTTGTTTATATTCCTCGTCCCGAAATCAAAGTGGATGAAAAAATAGCAAAACGTTTTTCGATTGAACAATTACCATATAATCACACTGGCGAAGTATCATCGACAAAAATTAGAAATTTGCAATCGCTTGATATGCCATCCTCAGTTCTTGATTACATCGAAAAAAATCATCTCTATTATATAGAGAAGATTATTAATATCATGGGCAAAGAACGCTATACTCATTGTCTTTCTGTCGCCCATTTAGCGCGTTC
>JAAZFR010000189.1 GCA_012971835.1 Erysipelotrichia bacterium | reverse complement strand
CGAATACGAACCATTTGCTTATTAACTAAATAATAAAGAAAAGCGCCTTGTCAATGCGACGAGGCGTTTTTGATAATCGCTTTCCATTTATGATGAGCGATACGTTTATATATGCTTTCTTTAGTTTGCACATAATGCATCTGCGCCCAGTAGTACCATAGGATATCCTGAAGTTCGATTAAACGAAGCAATCTTCGGAATTGTTTCTCATCGATACTTTTACCATAATACTGTCTTAAAAAATAACGGCGTGATTTGTCATCGACAATATCGTTTTCGCTAATAAAACTCGCTAAGTCGAATAAAGGATTATTATCGGCTGCATATTCAAAATCAATTAAGAATACTTGCCGTTTGCGAAAGAGCAAATTTCCGTTAACTACATCGTTATGGCAAAGGACAAATGGCTCTTGATAGAAAAACTTCTCGACCGCTAAAATAACCTTGCGCTCATAAAGCGTGTCAACGTAGTCAATGCATCTAGATTTATAGTAATGAAGGCGATTAATAATATCAAAAGATACACCAGTGACAATTTTAGCGCGATGAAGTTTTTTTAACGCCTTGGCAACATATGCCATTTGTTCATTTGTCGGTTGGGACATTATTTTTTTAGTTCGTTTTAGATAAAGAGATAATTTAGTGCCATCTTTTTCATTGAAATAAACAGCAGTTTCGGAAATTTTTAAAGGCGCGATTTTATTAATGACCAACGCTTCTAGCTTTGAATTATAAAACTTGTCTCGGGATGCTTTTTTGATTCGTAAGACATGGTCGCGATTGATTAAATACGAATGATTCGAAAAACCAGATTTCAGGAGCTCAATTTTTTCAGCATTCTTTCCGGCGATAACATGATAGATATTTTTAATTTCACTAATAGTCGGCATTTTATTTAACCTCAAGGCGATGGGCCGCTTTGTATAGGGCTAGGGTTGTCGGACGAATAAAAGAAACATAAATTGTCTCGTATTTCTTAACATGAGCCTCGCCCTTATTTTCTCCGCGGGTAACGTCTTTTTTTACAGCATACATTACTTCGCCTCGATCTAAGTTTGAACATAGCAAGGCGATTTCAGCGGCCGTAATCAAATCCTCATCAGTGGGATTAGGCTTTTTAATAACAACGTGTGCTCCAGGTTGATTTAGAAGGTGAAACCAGATGTGTTGACGTGAAGCATAGACAAATGACAAATAGTCATTTTGAGCAGCTGTCTTACCGAAGTAAAAAACGGTGTCATTACTTTTTAAATGGTAGGGAGCGTATTTTTTGGTAACCGGTAAGCGAATTTTATCTTTAGCGGTCATCAAGGCATTTTGGCTAACAAAACGTTCGATTTCCTCCTCGGTTGAAGAAGAGAGAAAATCTTTGATAAAGAGACTTTCGTTTAATTCTTGTTCGGCATCAGCGATTAATTTATCACTAAGAGCGATTGTGCTTTTTGCTTTTTTATAAATTTTATAAAATGATTGAGCATTTTCGGCTAGCGTCTTTTGACTGTTTAGTTGAATAATTTTGCCGTTTATTTCGAGTTTGTCAGTTCGCCATTTTTTGTCAATTGGATAAGCCAATATGCCATCTCCTATTTCTTTATATGATAATAGTTCATTGGCTTTTTTGACATCGGCCTTTATGTTTTCTATTTTCCGCGATGCAGCTTTGATTCTCGAATTAACAAAACGATAAATCTTGATAAACTTTTCTTGATTGCGTGTCATCGATGACTGGTTTAAGCGACTCAATTCATAATTGGTGAACTTTTCATAGTCAAAAAATTCATCTGATGCGATTTTGTTTCGCGACGCATTGTGCGGTTTTTCATACTTAAATCCTCGAGCAATGATTCGAGGCGCATCGATTGTGTTTTTGCGGAAGGCGTTAAGAATTATGTCTTCGTCATCAGTAAGGATTAAATTAGGGTGGGCGGAGATTAACTCGATATACAAACGTCTTTTTACTGTTTGATAAGCGCTAGTGGTTATGGTGTATTTAAAACAAATAATACGGTCATTATTTATTTGCGAAACGTTAACAATATAAGCATTGTTCATTTCTTTTTTTAAAAATAGGTAAAGAGGATTTACTAAGGTTGGAGGTGTATTGCTCAAGCCGCTGATAAAGACTGAAGGATTAGCATTATCTAAATTAATAACTAGATAGCGGCGTCTACTTGAAGAAAGTTGCAGAAAAAAGATGCGACTTGAATAAAAGATGATTTTGCGAATGTATTTGCCGGCAATTTCATCTCCAATTTTGCTTACGACGCTAGAAAAATCTTTGGCTGATATTCTCATGGCATAATTATAGCATAATTAGAATTGATTTAAGTGATATCTTCACATATAATTAGTTTACTTATTATGGAAAAAGAACCATTAAAGGAAGGACTCCTT
>JAAZFR010000043.1 GCA_012971835.1 Erysipelotrichia bacterium | reverse complement strand
TTTTCAAATCCTTCAAGTTCTTCTTTATGAACTTCCTCGAGCGTTTTTGGTTCGCGATAATAACTAGTTTCTTCATCGTCGCTTTCTTCTTGCTCGGCTTCTTCAATAACTTTTTCGGCTTTTTTAGTCAGTGATTGCAATTTTTTTAAAGACACATTCACTACCGTTTCTTCGGGAACAAACTCATCAAGAATGACAAACTCATAGCATAAGAAACGGAAAAAATCCTTGAGATTTGCCATAATAGGCGCAAAACTTTCCCTTTTTCCTTCATCGTTAAAAGTTAAGACGATGTTGCCATGGTCCTCACGCATTTCAAAATGAGCGGCGGCGCGATAGTTCGCGCGATACCAGTTTTCAATAATGTGAACAGCATCGTAATATGTTGGCTTTTCTTTATAAGAAAAAGTAATTGTATATGGATAAGAAATACCGCTTAATCCTTTTTGAAAACGTTCGAGAAGATGATATTGCCACGGTGTATCTTTAACAATCGCCATATCAACTTGTGATTTGATAATTGCGTTCATTCCCACAAGATCGAAATCCAAATCAAAACTATCGACATCAATGATGTCAATCGAATTAAGAAATCGAACCATCTTCTTATTCATGACAAACCCTAAAATAAACCAATAACATCCTTTATTGTAATAAAAATCATCAACCCGAATAGGAGAACTAGACCAATCGCAGAAATGACGGCCTTAACTTTAGTTGGAACCTTTTTCCGCGTAATTGCTTCAACGGCCGTGACGAGAAGCTGCCAACCATCAAGTCCAGGAAAGGGAAGCAGGTTAAAAATAGCAAGATTTACAGAAATTAAACCCCATAAAAACAAGTAACTGCCGAAACCATAATCAGCCAAAATCGTTGAAGAGGTGGAAAAGATGCCAACAATACCCGATACTTCTCCGCTACCAGTGAAGAGCATGCCAATTCCGCGAACAACAGCTGTATTTGCATAAGCGAAATCATCCCAAGTCTCTTTTAACGCCTCACCAAACGTATGCCATTTTTGAGCAAAGACAAAAGCCATACCGACATCTTCCCACGCCAATGGTTCATTAAGACCTGGTGAATATACTTCAAAAGTTAGCGTATAAAATGATTGCGTGGGATTTTCTTCGTTCTCAACTTGCCGATAGAGTGAAATCGAAGCTTCAAAACTATCACCAATAACAAGATTTTCATTCAAGTATGGCTTACTTAAGTCGGGAATGTTTTCTATTCCGCCTTCATTTAAAATATCGATATATGTTTGACTAACGCCGGCGGTAAGAGCTGCTTCGGAGTCGACAAACGGAGTGTATAACTGAATTCCATCCTCAAGAGTAGGATTATCTCGCACTTTATTCGGCATGAAACCAAGCACGTAGTTTTCTTCTTTAAAGGTAACTTCACTGTCGATGATGAGTGTTTGTCCTTCGCCATGAATAAAATTAACATAACCAAGCTGATCACCACTTCTTATTCCGGCATCGTATGCGGCTGTACTTTCGCTGATAACCGCTTCTCCTTCAAAAAAGTAATAAGGAAGGGCTGTATTCGAAACAAAAAATAAAGTCATACCTAAAATCATATTTAAAACGATACCGGCCGATAAGATTATCGCCCGTTTCCATTTTTTTACACCTTCAAGACTTCTTGACTCATCGACGACAGCATCATTAGGAAGTTCTACTCCCTCGCCATACATCATGACATAACCGCCTAGAGGGACAACTCCAAGCGAGAAAGTTGTTTCGCCACCTTTTCTTTTTTTCTTAAAGAATTTTGGGCCAAAACCAATTGAAAATTCGATGCAGTAAACTTTAAATAACTTGGCGGTCATAAAATGACCTAATTCATGAATCGTGATTAAAACGCCGAGGGAAACAAGGAATAAAACGAGGTTGAGAATGAAACTTAATACTTGCATGTTAATTACCTAATACTTTGCGAAAATGAAGGCGAGTTTTTTTGTCAGCCTGAATGACATTGCGAATTGTTTGTTTTCTTACTTTAACATAGTTAATTTCTTTTTCAATAATTTCCGAAATCATTAAAAAGGGGAGACGATTTTCTAAAAATGCAGAGACCGCTACTTCATTAGAAGCGTTGAGAACCGATAAGGCTGTTCCCCCCTTAACTAAGGCCTCCTTAGCGAGGGAAACACAAGGATATTTTTCGCTGACAAATTGATGAAAATGATAAGGTCCAAGCAATTCGATAGTTTTCGCACTAACAACTTCATATTGGTTTTTGCCTTCAAAGAGAGCATATGTGATTGGTGTGCGCATATCTGGTTTGCTTACTTCAGCAAGATAGCTATTGTTTTTAAGCTTAACAAGTGAATGAACATAGCTCTCGTCGTGCATCAATACTTCAATCCTATCAAGAGAAAACCCAAACAAATAATAAGCTTCAATAATTTCAAAACCTTTATTCATCATCGTTGCCGAGTCAATTGTGATTTTAGCACCCATCTGCCACGTCGGATGTTTTAAGGCGTCTTGAGGTGTGACATGAGCCATTTCTTCTTCCGTTAAATCGCGAAACGCTCCTCCAGAGGCCGTCAAAATTATCTTATCAATTTGGCTTCGTTCTGTGTGACTCAAACATTTGGCTATTGCCACATGCTCCGAATCGATTGGAAAAATCTTACCAAAACCTTTTTTAAGTAACTTATTGATGATTTCACCACCGACGACAAGACTTTCTTTATTCGCCAAACAAATAGTTCTTTTCTTTTTTAAAGCAGCAATTGTCGGAGGAAAACCAGCAAAACCGACTAAAGCATTGACCACTAAATCACAATCAACTTTCCTTATAATTTTGACCAACCCTTTATCACCACCAAAAAAAGCGATTTTTGGAAACTGTTTTTTTAGGATGTCGATATATTCTTTATGTTTGATACAAACATGCTTCACCTCGGGATGTATTCTTAAGATTTTTGAAATAACATCCACTTTTTCGCCGACCGAGAAGGCTACTAACGAAAAATCATTTGGATAAGAGGAAATGACATCAAGGGTTTGCTGACCAATGCTTCCGGATGCTCCGAGAAGGAGGATGCGCTTCATAAAAAGAAATCCCATCCATTATTGATAAAAATAATAAGACTTGCGACCACAATGGCGGAAAAAAGTGCTGAATCAAGGCGATCTAAAACGCCACCGTGACCCCGTAAAAAGGTTCCGAAATCTTTTATTTCGTAATGGCGTTTAATTGAACTAAAGGTGAAATCACCAAGATTTCCAATAATGGGCATTGCTAAAGACAAAAGAAGTATCCAATACCATTTATCAATCGTTAAAAATGGTAAAATGGGCATTCCAAAATAACTAACGGTCAAAGCGAAAGCAAACGAAATTACAAAACTGACAATTATGCCACCAAAAAAGCCTTCCCATGTCTTTTTTGGAGAGATGCGAGGATTCACTTTTTTATGGCCAAATAGTAAACCAATAAAGTAAGCACCGATATCGTTAATCATTACACCAATCGCTAAATAAAGTAAAAGAAACGCCGAATGTAAATATTTAAATGTCGGTGTTGTTATATCAATTGAATTATTCACCGAATCAAAAGCAAATTTTGAGTATGGATAGTAGCGCATGAATAACAGCGCTTGCATTCCTAAAGCCACCACAACAATCATCGTAAATAGATAGCTCGCATCATGAATCGTAAATTTTTCATTGGCCAAGACAACAAAAAAGAACACACCTGCTGCAGCAGCAATGGCAATGGTCGAAACCGACATTGTCGTGAAGCCTTTTTCAATGGCAAAAGTATAATCTATTGGATTATCACGGTATTGTAAAACTTGGTTTTTGATGAAAACCCAATAAACAAGAGCAAACATTATCACAAAACAAAAAATGTATATAAAAAGAGAGAACCGTCTTTTCCGTTCAACTGAGACAATTTCATGAGTTGAAATCGCGACAACAATAAAGATTAGGGCAAAATAAAACCACCCACCGACAAAAGCACAAGGTAGACAGATCAATGCTAAAACAATTGAGGTGATAACCCTCGTTTTCATCGAAGCTTTTGTTTCGCTTGAGAGTTCGTTTGTGGTAATTTTCGATAGGTTTTTATTCATTTTTTAACCCCCCGAAACGACGATTTC
Organism: Erysipelotrichia bacterium; assembly: GCA_012971835.1. The sequence goes on along the minus strand of JAAZFR010000043.1, from coordinate 4,198 downwards.
GACTAACATATTCTTGTAGACAAAGAATTAATTGTTCGCGATCAAAATCAGGCCAATGAACCTTTGGAAAAATAAACTCAGCATAAGCATTTTGCCAGAGTAAGAAATTTGATAAACGGTACTCTCCACTCGTTCTAATCATTAAATCAACCGGAGGCAATTCAGCCGTATAGAGATACTGCGATACTGTTTTTTCATCAATTTGATTGATGTTAAGCGACCCATTGTTAACCTTTTCAGATATTATTTTTACAGCCCGAACTATTTCTTGCTGACCGCCATAATTTAGGCAAATATTCATGATGTGTTGATCACAAGCCGAGGTTTGTTTGATTGCATCAGAAATCGTGTTTTGTGTTTTCTTTGGTAAGCGACTAACATCGCCGGAAACTATCACTTTGACACCATCGCGAATGAGCGTTTTAAGCTCACGATTAAAAAACACTTCCAAGTAGTGAAAAAGATGACTGATTTCGGTTTTTGGGCGTTTCCAATTTTCAGTTGAAAAAGCATACAAAGAAATAACTTTTATTCCAAATTCCCTGCAGTTATTTAACACATCAATAATTCTTTCACACGCTTCTTTATGTCCAAGATGGCGAGGTAGTCCTCTAGCTTTTGCCCACCGACCATTTCCATCCATGATAAAAGCAATATGAGCAATTGGTTTTTCAAGATTGAAGGTTTTTAAAGAGTCGTTATTTTGATACGAAACCATGTAAATAGTATACAATGGGCGGGCGCAGTATAAAAGAATCAATCGCCAAAACCTTTTTAAATAAAAAGAAAGAGCGGATTAACCGCCCTTATATCGACATGATTTCTTTTTCTTTTGTGACGAGAACTTCTTCAATTTTTTTATTCGACTCATCCGTAACTTTTTGGATTTCGCCTTCTATGCGTTTTTTTAAGTCGTCACTATAATCATCGGAGCTTTTTATAAAGTCAACATATTCACGACGTATATTGCGAATAGCGACTTTTGACTCTTCCGAATATACTTTAGCACGCTTAACTAAATCGCGTCTTGTCTCTTCGGTTAACGCCGGAATAATCAAGCGTATCTGATCGCCATCGACAATCGGATTAATGCTTATATCGCTGGTGTTAATGGCTGAAACGATTGATTTTAAGTCACCCTTGTCATACGGTTTAACGAGCAACTGACGAGGTTCAGGAACAGTAATAGAGGCAATTTGACCGATGAGAATCTTGTCGCCATAATATTCGACTTCAATGCGATCAAGCAAAGCCGCATTAGCGCGTCCGGTTCTAAGCGTGTTGAGGTTGGCTTTGAAAACTTGAACGGTTTTCTCCATCTTATCGAGGGCTTCAAGGGCTAGTTCATCCATAATTGTTATCCTTTCTTAACGATTGTTCCTATTTTTTCGCCGTTTAAAATGCGAAGAAAATTATGTGTATCATTCATATTAAAAACATGAATAATAATGTCTTGATATTGTATCATGGAAACCGCTGTTTGATCCATAACCTGGAGATTCTTCGTAAGAAGATCTCCGAATGTTATCTCGGGAATAAAGTGAGCATTTTTGTTTGTTCGCGGATCATCATCATAGACGCCATCAACGCCATTTTTGGCCATGAGAATGGCGTCCGCTTCGATTTCAATAGCCCGCAAGGTCGCCGTCGTATCAGTCGTAAAGAAGGGATTGCCGGTGCCACCAGCAAAGATGACTACTCTGCCTTTTTCCATATGGGAAATGGCGCGTTTTTTAATATATGGTTCGCTGACGGCTTTAACTTCGATAGCTGACATAACGCGACATTCTAATCCTGTTTTTTCGACAGCGCTTTGCAAAGCAAGGGCATTAATAATTGTCCCGAGCATACCCATATAGTCAGCTGTGCTTCTTTCGATGCCGATTTGCTCAGCGAGTTTGCCTCGCCAAATGTTTCCGGCTCCGACGACGATAGCGATTTGCACACCTTGTTCATACATAGATTTAATCGCTGTAGCGATAATATCAAGATGACTGGCATCAAGAATCAGTTTTTGGCGATTATCGGATAGTGCTTCACCTGATAGTTTGAGTAGAATTCGTTTGTAGTTTGCCATATGATCTCCTTAAGAAAAAACACTCTTAAAGAGTGTTTATTTCACTTGACTCATCACTTCTTCAGTGAAGTCGCAACAACGCTTTTCAATACCTTCGCCAACTTGGAAGCGAACGAATTTCAAGACTTTGTTGTTGTTTGATTTAAGCACTTCAGCGACATTTTTTTCTCCATCGAGTAAATAAGTTTGTTCGGAAAGAGTAGATTCGCTAAGCAACTTGTTGACTTTTCCAAGAATAATTCCTTCGAAAATGTTAGCGGGTTTGTTTGCTAATTTTTCATCAGACTTTGCTAATTCGCGAGCGATGCTTTTCTCGTGTTCAATTGTATCGGACGGAATATCTTCCCGACTAATGTAACTCGGATTATTGGCCGCGATATGCATCGCTAAACCTTTTCCTAATTCTTGATCGGCTTTCTCTAAGAGAACAAGAACAGAAATTTTACCATTCATATGTATATATGACGATAAGCCTTGTCCTTCATTCGCTTTAACAATTTCGAAACGACGATAATCTATTTTCTCGCCAAGAGCAACCGTCGCATCGGTTAAATGTTGAGCTACTAATTCGCGAGCTTTCTCAATATCACTTGGTTCATTATGCAAGGTTTCTTGGGCAAGGTTTGAGATAAGATCGATAAATTTATCGCCGCGAGCTACGAAATCGGTTTCACAGTTAACTTCGAGAACAACACCTTTATTACATCCTTCACAAACATGGACTTTCGTCAGTCCTTCGGCAGCAATTCGACTTGCCTTTTTCGCGGCTTTGGCAATGCCTTTTTCGCGTAACCAGTCGATAGCTTTTTCAACATCCAGTTTGTTCTCTTCGAGGGCTTTTTTACAATCCATCATGCCCGCACCAGTGCGTTCACGTAGGACTTTAATGAGTTCAATTAAATTGCTTGATGCCATTATTCCTTCTCCTCTACTTTGTCTTCACCTTTTGCTTTGGAACTTGCTTTTTTTACAGCAGTCTTGGCTGGTTTAACATCTTCTTTTACTTCAGTTTTGTCAACCACTTCTTTCGAAGATTCGACGACAGGGGTTGGTTTCTCTTTTTGATTTTGATATTCTTCGCGCTTGGCGGCTCTCATCGCTTGATAGCGTTCGTATCTTTCTTGACGTTCTTTACGAGCAGCACGAATTGCGGCGAGGCGTTCAGCATTTTCTTTGTCGGCTTGACGGATGGCGTCTTTCATCGTTACTTCTTCGCCTTCATCTCTTGTGTAAGCCACAACTGGGATTCCACCTTTGGCTTCGACAACCGCATCGGCTAAAACGCTGATGATAAGGCGAACGGAGCGCACTGCGTCATCGTTAGCTGGGATTGGGTAATCTAAAACATCCGGGTCAGAATTTGTATCGACGATGCCAAAAACGGGAATTTTCAATTTACGAGCTTCACGGACTGCGTTGCGTTCGACTTCTGGGTCAACGACGATAACAGCTTGTGGCAAACGACGCATTTCTTTAATTCCAGCTAATGTATAAGACAATTTGTCTTTTTCTTTTCTTAAAAGCGCGACTTCTTTTTTCGGTAAACGCTCAAAAACACCATCGGCTTCTTTTCCTTCAAGTGCTTTTAAATAGCGAATACGGCTTTCAATCGTTTTAAAGTTTGTTAGTGTTCCGCCTAACCACCGGTTAGTGATAAAGAAACTGCCTGAACGAAGAGCTTCTTCAGTCACAGCTTCTTGACATTGCTTTTTCGTACCGACAAAAAGAACTTTACCGTTTCGACTAACAATATCGAACAATGCTTTATAAGCTGCACTAACAGCTTCGGCACTTTTAGCTAAGTCGATAATGTAAATTCCATTACGAGCTCCATAAATGAAACGAGCCATTTTTGGATTCCATTTGCGAGTCTGATGTCCAAAGTGCACACCGGCCTCTAATAATTTTTTCATGGTGATGATTGGTTGGCTTTCATCATGTAAAACCATCTTCATCACATCTTCTTGTTGCGGCGCTTCTTCGACAATTGTCTCAGCGACGACTTCCTTTTCTTCACTCATTTGTGAACCTCCAATTTGTTTTTCCTCCACTACTTCCAACAACAATCCCTCATCGATGCCCCGTGGCGGTGATGAGACTAGGACGTTGAATCCATAGTGT
>JAAZFR010000188.1 GCA_012971835.1 Erysipelotrichia bacterium | reverse complement strand
GCGACAACACTTGCGTCTTTGACGTAAGGGTTACCGACTTTGGCTTTTTTATCGCCGATGAGCAAGACTTTGTCGAATGTGTAGGTTGCGTCGACTTCTCCGTCTAGTTTTTCAACATAGACTTTTTGTCCAACTTCAACCTTGACTTGCTTACCGCCGGTTTCAAGAATTGCGTACATTGGTTACCTCCTCTTTGTTAAATTCACTAATGACTCGCTATGGAGGTCAATCGTTAAGATTTGTTAGGAACCTTGTCTAAGCGGTTGTAGCTTGTGAGGCGACAACGACAATATTATAAACACATTCAAATGGTGTGACAACCTTTTTTAACTAATGTTAAGCAATGGTCTTATAACTACTCTTCACTTTTCCCTCATATTAATGAGACTGTGTTCAGCAAATGAGTAGTAATTTTCCTTGCCGATGATGATGTGATCTCGCAGTTTTATTTTAAGTCTTAGCGCTTCATCAAACAGGACTTTCGTTGCAATTAAATCATTATCGCTAGGCGAAGTTTCTCCGCTTGGGTGGTTATGAACAATAATAAAATGAAAGCATTTTGCAGATAGTAACTCAGATATGATTTCTCTTATTGACACAGGAAAATATTGTGAGGTACCTTTATACATTTTCTTCTCACTGATAATCTCGTCATTTTTGTTCATCATAAGCAAAATGAATTGTTCCTGCGTTTCGCCACGAAAATAGTCTTTATATTTATTAAATATATCTTGCGGGCTTTTGGGGCCAATGTCGGCATCAATTTGCGATTTTTCAATGCGACTTAATAATTGAAAAACAGCGCCAAGCCGCAACGCGGAAATATCACTTATTCCCACTACTTCTTTTATCTTTTCTAACGAGACCAAACGCAAATTGTGAAGGCCATTTACTTTTGCGATTAAACGAGCGGAAATATCAAGCGCGCTCGCGTTTTTAACTCCACTACCAATAATAACTGCTAATAATTCGACGTTTGACAAAGCTTCAAAACCATAGCGAAAGGCTTTTTCGCGTGGCCTTTCGCTAGCTGGTAAATCTTTAAGGCGCATTTAGATTATTTCCACTCGAATTTAAATCCTCCCGGCAAGGTCGTCGAGCCCTTATCTGACATAAATAAGCGGTAGACGACAACGGCCACAATTGCGATCGCGGCAATCGCCATAACCGCCGAAAGGGTAATTGCCTCGCCAACAACGTGTTGTTCCATTTCCTTAAGTGTCATGACTTGTAATTTCATAAAAGACCTCCTAATGATATATAGGAGGCCTAGTTGTAGTAAGTATCAATATTGATAATCTTATTTTAACTTATCGATTTTTTTAAGAACAATTTCTAATAGATCACTATTCTTTTGATACTTTTCTTTTTCTAAATCAATCTTATCTTTTGGGGCTTTGGCGATGAATTTTTCATTGGCAAGCATTCCTTTTGAACGGTTGATTTCAAAGATCAATTTGTCTTTCTCAATGTTTAGTTTTTTAAGCGCTTCTTCGCGATTGATTGTCTCTTCGATAACAACATCGAAACAAGAATAGAAAAAGGATATATCGCTTTCTTGAACTTCGATTTCATCGCTAATCACAATCCGCTTTGCAAAAGCAAAACGGGCGAGATACTTCGTAAAATCAGCAAATGGTTCCCTATTCGCACGGATTTTTATATTTAAAGGATGATTTGGAGCCAAATCTCTTTCGACTTTGTAATTGCGAATATCTTGAATAGCTTGGTATAGTTCTTCCACTGCTACTTCATCTTGACGCATTACTTTTGTTTTATAAACTTG
>JAAZFR010000187.1 GCA_012971835.1 Erysipelotrichia bacterium | reverse complement strand
GGCGGAGATGGTCGCAAAGGCATTGTTTCGACAGCCTCATATCCGGCGCGCAAATTTGGTATCCGTTCGGGAATGCCGACATTCCAGGCAAAGAGACTATGCCCTCAGGTTATTATTCTTCCTGTCGATTTTCGCTATTACGGATTGTTATCACGCGAGTTTTTCGCTTTTGTTCGCAAATATAGTAAAAAAGTCGAAAAAGCCTCGGTTGATGAATGTTATGTTGACATGACTGAAACATTAAAAGGAGTGGCGGATGTTCATGCTTATTTAGTGGAAATGCAAAATTTACTACTTAAGAAAACGGGATTAAAATGTTCAATCGGTGTCGGACCAACAAAATTCTTAGCCAAAATGGCTTCTGATATGAAAAAGCCGATGGGGCTGACCATTTTAAGAAGAAGAGATATCCCTAAGCTCCTTTACCCATTGCCAATTCGCGATTTTTACGGAATTGGGCGAAAGACCTCACCAAAGCTTGAAGCGACGGGTATTAAAACGATTGGCGATTTAGCCAAACGAATAAACGCCGATGATTCTGATTTGCACTTGATCCTTGGAAAATTCTTTTTCGTCATTAAAGATTGGGTAAACGGTTATGGAAACGACGAACTTGACTTAGAACCATGGGATCCAAAATCGATCGGTAATAGTTCAACTTTTATGCACGACACTAATGATTTTAGCGAAATTAAGGAAATGATTGCTTCACTAGCTAAAGAAGTTAGCGAAAGAGCGCAGGCAGAGCGCAAAAAAGGTTCAACCGTCCAAATTGTTATCAAAGATACAGAATTTAAGACCATTAACCGCTCAATGACTTTTGAACAACCCACGAATGAATATGAAGTTATTTTTGATAAAGCCTTAACCTTGTTAGAACGACATTACAAAGGCCAATTAATTCGCCTCGTCGGTGTTACCTTACAAAATCTAATTGATCCTCGCGATCTTGTTATTCAGATGTCGCTATTTGATTATCGAAAACACGAGGAAGAAAGCACGACTAAATTATTGATTAACGAGTTGAATCGGAAACTCAAAAAACCAATGCTTATCCGGGCTAGCGAAATTGATACAGAGAATAAAGGAGACAAAAATGAAGATTGATGATGCGATTGATTTGTTTTTCCAGTACTTAACTGTCGAAAAAGGCGTTCAAAAACAAACCATCAATGCTTATGCAAATGATTTAAAACAATTTTTTCAAGTATTCAAAAGCAAGAACACAACCGATGATTTATTAGTTAGTGATTTAACCGACTTCATAAAGATACAAAGTAAATTGAAGCGGGCCAACGCGACAATACTAAGACGTCTATCCTCGACTAAACATTTTTATCGCTTTCTAGAAAAAGAGAAAATTCTCGGTGACTCTGTACCAAAAATAGATTCCCCGAGGGCGATAAAGAAACTTCCTGTTTCCCTAAGTGTCGAAGAAGTAGAAGCCCTTCTTGAAGCTCCTGATTTAGAAAAAAATGAAGGCGTACGTGACCGAGCCATGCTTGAGGTTATGTATTCCTCAGGACTTCGCGTTAGTGAACTAATCAAACTTGAACGCGGACAAATCAACTTTGTTCATGGTGTTGTTACCATTTATGGTAAAGGAAATAAGGAACGCCGTGTCCCGATTGGAGAGTTCGCTCTTGAATATCTCGTCAAATATATTGAGGAAGCGCGTATTAAGAATGTCGGCAAGAATTCAAAATACGTTTTCCTGAATCGCTATGGCGAAGTGTTGTCACGCCAGTATTTTTTCAAACAAGTTAAAAAGTATGCGGCCTATGCGGGAATTAAAGAAGAAGTCTCGCCTCACACCTTAAGACATAGCTTTGCGACGCATATGCTAGATAATGGCGCCGAACTAAGAGCGGTTCAAGAAATGCTTGGTCATTCAAATATCGCCACGACGCAAATATACACTCATGTCTCAAGTAAGCGCATTCTCAGTGCTTATGATTTGTATGCTAAACGCAAATAATATACAATCTTTATGTTAATAAAGGAGTTAATATGAACAAATATAAAAGATTATTCGTTATCGTCATCGATTCTGTTGGAATCGGTGAGATGCCGGATGCCGAAAAATTCGGAGACAGAGGCGCTAATACTCTAGTGCATACCGCCCGCGAAGTTGGAGGTTTAAAAGTCCCAGTCATGAATTCACTTGGTCTTGGTGACTTGGCCCCGATTCTAGGAACGAGTATCGTCAATCATCCCCATTCTTACGCCCTTAGACTTCGCGAGACAAGCGCAGGCAAGGACACGATGACCGGCCACTGGGAAATGATGGGTATTAATACGACGACACCCTTTCAGACTTTTACTGATACGGGCTTTCCTCAATCTTTGATTGATGAGCTAGCCGAAAAAACAGGACACAAGATTATTGGCAACAAAGCCGCAAGCGGAACAGAAATTTTAGTGGAATTAGGCGAACAACAAATGCGCGAGAATTCACTAATCGTCTATACTTCGGCTGATAGCGTTCTGCAAATCGCTGCCCATGAAGAAGTTACCGGCGTAGAAGAACTTTATCGTTGCTGTGAAATCGCCCGCGAAATATGTATGAAGCCCGAATACTTTGTTGGTCGCGTCATCGCCCGCCCATTTATCGGTACGAATAAAAATAATTTTAAACGAACATCAAATCGTCATGATTTAGCCGTTTCGCCAAGTGGAATAACGACCCTTGATATCTTAAAAGATAACGGATACATGGTTAGTTCGATCGGCAAAATCAACGACATCTTTAATACGATGGGCG
>JAAZFR010000186.1 GCA_012971835.1 Erysipelotrichia bacterium | reverse complement strand
TAATAAATATCTCGATTGTTCATATAAATAAACCACCGCACATGCATCAGCAACTTAAGGCTGCTGCGTTTCCGCCCTGACCTGGTTCATCGAGATACATCGCGATGGCATAAATATTATAACAATAATTTTATAAAATAATTATTTTTTGGCCTCTAGTTTTTCGATGCCTCCCATATAAGGTCTTAAAACCTCAGGCACAACAACGCTGCCATCAGCTTGTTGAAATTGTTCTAGGATTGCGGGAACAAGACGCGAGGTTGCTAATCCGCTAGCATTAAGTGTGTGGCAAAACTTCATTTTCCCACTATCTTTATCGCGATAGCGCATCATGCCGCGGCGCGCTTGATAATCACGAGCATTTGAGGCGCTTGATACTTCTTTATATGTTCCCATACTGGGAATATATACTTCGATGTCATATGTTCTCGCCATCGCGTGCGAACAGTCACCGGCAGCAAGTTTGCTAATTTGAAAATGCAAACCCAGTTGTTCAACAAGTTTTTTTGCTTTGGCGACCATTTCTTCGAAAGCTTCGTTTGAGCCTTCTTCGGTTGTGTATTGAACGATTTCTACTTTATTGAATTGATAACCGCGAATCATTCCTCTTTCTTCGGTGCGATATGAACCGGCTTCCGAACGATAACAAGGGGTATAAGCAAAATATTTGCGTGGTAAGGTTGCAACATCAAGAATTTCGTTACGATGGATATTTACCAAAGCTGTTTCCGCGGTAGGTAACATGAATTTTCTCGGGCTAACGCCTTCAAGCGTAAACACGGCATCATTAAATTTTGGGAACTGACCAGCGACAAAACCAGATTCATAATTGAGAAAATGAGGCGGTAACATGAACCGATAACCGTCTTTAAGATGGTTGGCGATAAAATAATTGATCAGCGCCCACTCAAGTAAGGCGCCTTGACCGGTGTATATCCATGTTCCATGGCCGCTTATTTTTGCTGCGCGTTCATAATCAACTAACCCAAGGGATTCCGCTAATTCAACATGATCTTTAATATCAAAATCAAAAACTGGTTTTTTCCCAAATTCATATATGACTTTATTGTTTTCTTTGCCTCCTTCGAGAAGGTCTTCGTCAGGAACATTAGGTAAAACAGCCATAAAATCAAATATTTTTGCTTCAACCTCTTTTAACAACGTTTCATCTCCAGCGCTTTCGGAGGCCAATTCTTTAACTCGTACGAAAATAGGAGAAACATCTCCACCGCTCTTCTTTATTTGAGCGACTGAACCAGAAAGACGGTTTTGTTCTGCTTTTGAACTCTCGACTTTTACTAGAAGCCTCTTTCTTTCTTCGACAAGGTCTATAAGAGGAGCAAAATTTACTTCGTACATCTTCTTTTTTAAAGCTAAGCGAATCTTCTCGGGGTTTTCGATAATCAATTTGATGTCAAGCATGTTTTTTACCTCCCTGGCCGCTTGTTTTTAGCAGGTCAGCATATATTTTTTCTAATTTTTTTCCGATTTCTGTTAAGCTTTCGGCTTTGGCGATGGAGTATGCTTTGGCAGATTTCGATGGAAGTTCATTAGCGAAATATTTATCGATTAATTTCGCAACCCCCGAAATCGATTCTGATGTGTAAGCATATTCTTTTGTAAAAACCTTAGCGTCATAATCAACTGGACCAAGCCCAATAATTTGACACTTTGCAGCAACCGCATCCAACATTGTAATCGCGTTATACTTATGCGGGTTAATGGCTAAAAAGACGTCGGCGTTCATCATCACAGATCGATAGACGTCCTCGGGAATAATTGGATTAAAACGCAAGTTTTTTGGAGAACGACGCAGCAATCGTCTTATTTTGCCTGGTAAAAAGATAAGGCGTTTTGCTTGACCAAAGTAGAAAAATTTTATACCTGGACATTTTTTGGCAATTTCAACAATGTTGTAAATTTCTTGTCGATTATCATATTGCCCAAAGGCCACGACGATTTTTGTGCCTTTATTAAAACGGAAATAGCGATAGAATAGATCGCCCTCCAATTGATCGTGTTTTTCAAAGCGAGCAATATTTACGCCCGGAGACAATACTACGATTTTTGATTTAACACCTTGCTCCAGCAGGAATTTTTTGCCAGTTGCGTTTGGAACAATCACAAGACTAACTCGATTGAGAACACGTAGTGCTCTTCCACTTAAACGAGCAAAACCTTCACGCGTTATTTCGGTCAACTTCGCAACCGGATCTGATTCACACATCAAAGCCGAGAATACAACCGGCTTTCCTAATTCGATAGCATCATTAATTTTCGTTTCATCAGCAACCGAAAGGAAATGAGCTACGTCGTAGTTATCGATGCTGTTCTTAGCAATTTCAATATTAGCTAATTCCAAGGCACCTTTAATGTTTTTGCGAAGGCGCATACCCTCGTAAACATCTTTTAAATACCTAGGTTGGAAATGAACGAAAACTTTCATAAATATTAGATATCTGCATCGTTTTCTTCGACTTTTGCAGTTATTTCATCGTCGTCATTTTCTACTTTTATAGTTGTTTCATCAACATTAGATTCAGCGAGTTCTTCTTCTAAATCTCCATTTTCTTCGTGTGGAACAATAGCGATTGAAGACACTTTTTGCCGTCCTTCAAGTTTGATGACACG
>JAAZFR010000003.1 GCA_012971835.1 Erysipelotrichia bacterium | reverse complement strand
TGAGAATTATTAGTCAGTCAGTTAGTCATAATCTTGATGCCAACAAAGATGATGCTAAATTTATCAAAAGTAACTATCTCGATCTCGCTTCATTTGTTAGTCAATATATAAAAGATGAAAAAGGCAATTCTTTGTCTCTAGATAATTCATTAAAAATATTCGGTATCGACTTTGATGGAACAAAACACGATCCCCTAGATGATGCTCGAAATCTCGCGAAACTATATGATGCGATGCACAAAAATCCTGACTTACTTGCTCGAGAATACAAAAAAGTTTTGGCCAAGGCAAAAAATCTTCCTTCACCATTGCCAAAAGTTATTAATCAACTGGCGAAAGGTAATACCGTTACGCCTGAAGATTTTGAAAAAATGATCGATGAGTATATTAGCTAATATGATTAAGTACCCCGGTGGCATAAACCCTAAATCAAAAAGCGAAAAAGCCGTTAAACAATCCAGAAGTTTTTCGAGTGCGAATCGGGGTATGAATCTCGAAGAAGACATAAATATTTCTAATCAATACTATATCGATAAAGATATCGCAGTTATAACTAAACGACCCACCCCAATCAATATTGTCAAAGTCGATTATTCAAAAGGTGCCAAAATTGTGGATGCATATTTTGAGAAGCAATCAACAACTGATTACAATGGTGTGTACCGTGGGAAATATATTGATTTTGAGGCAAAAAGTACGAAATTGCGCACTTCTCTTCCTTTGTCAAACATCACTAAACACCAAGTCAAACACCTTATTAGAGTCAATAAACACGGTGGAATCGCTTTTTTCATCATTCGTTTTGAAGCATTTGATGAAACCTACCTACTCGATGCAAGTTTAGTAATCGAAGCTTTTTCCAGCAATAGCCGTAAATCTATTCCATATTCAACAGTTAAGAAGGAAGGTTATATCATTAAAAAGGGCTTCATTCCGCGCCTTTATTATCTAGAAGCAGTCGATTCTTTATATTTTTAATTATTATTGAAATAATTGCAGAAAGTTCTCATTTCACACATTGAGCACTTCGGATTTCGAGCATGGCATATTTGTCTTCCAAACGAGATAATTTGATGATTTGACTTAATATAATCCTTAGGATGCAAAAGTTTTTTTAACTTACTTTCCACTTGATCGGGATTATCTTTATTCCGGGCGAAACCCAATCTTTTTGCAATACGTTCGACATGAGTATCTACAGCAATTGTGGGAATGCCAAATAGCTCGGCTTGAATAACGTTTCGCGTTTTATTGCCTACCCCAGGAAGGGAAAGCAATTTGGAACTTTCCGAAGGTACAATACCCTTAAAATTTTCAAGAAGCATCGTGGCAATTTTTTTAATATGGTCAGCTTTATTGCGAAATAGACCGATGGCGCGGATGTCGTTTTCCAAATCGCTGATTGGTGCATCCTTAAGCTTTTCCAAACTGTCAAAATGAGAAAAAAGCTGAGGCGTGACTTTATTAACGGCTAAATCAGTTGTTTGTGCACTTAAAACAACAGCTATAACAAGCTCATAATCCTTTTTATAATCCAGAGCACATTTCGCGTTTACAAACAAATGGTCAAGATACTTTTTAAAAATTTTTATCTTATCACTATTTACCGTCATCATCTATCCATTTAGTCTTGGCAATTTTAATTGTTTGTTCGATGTCTTTATTCCACTTTTCGTTTACAGCGCTATAGCCTTCTTTTTCCATGTCATCGCGTGTTTGCCATTGCAAAAGAATTTTATCGATTGAGCGCAGTGATTTTTTATTTTTGCTAACTGCTTCTTTTAAGGCATTGATAATTAACTCATCGCTATAGCCGAAATTTACCCATTCGTTGATAATTGAAAATTCGAGAGGAGAAAGAGTGCGGCTTAGTTCTTTTTCGAAGACTTCATAAATATTTTTCAGTGAAGCATTACGAGTAACAGAACTATTTAATTCTTGCTCTTTAGCTAATGCCAATTGAAACTCTTTGTATAACTTTTTTCTTAAAGGTTTAAGCGATGTCTTGATATTCTTGTTTGTTGTTTCGTATTCTAAAAGCCCACGATTAATTAGTCGAACAAGAATTTTATCGATTGCTTCCGTGGAAAGAGACATGCGAAGACCGAGAAGATCAGCCGTAATAAATTTGTTTTTCTGCTCAAGAAGATGATCAATCATTAAAACGACGGCAAGATCATTTTCATCAAGACTTATTTTTTTATAATGTTCAATTAGAAGGTAGCGGAAGTCAAGAGCTTCCATAGAAATCGTGTCCATAATATTCCTCTTAATAAAAATATCTTACCACGCTAAGCGTGGCACATAATATTACTTTTACTTATTTTGTTCCTCACGCACTTTGTCGGGATTCAACTCTTTTAATAAATAACGATGCTTATTCATCGCTTTTAGAGCTTGTTCATCAATCGTGAAACCGAGCTTTTTTGCAAAACGCTCAGCACGTAAAATGCGCAATGGGTCTTCAATGATACGCTTTTCAGGGTCGCCAATAAAACGAATAACTCCTCTTTTTAAATCACTAAGACCATCTGAAAAGTCAAATACATTAAAGTTTTTATCAATATACAAAGCATTAATTGTAAAATCTCGGCGAATGTAGTCGTCTTCAATATTCCGAATGTATTTTATCGTTTTTGGATGCCGATAATCCGCATATTTACCTTCGGTGCGAAGAGTGACAATATCAACTTTTTTTCCGTAGAAAGTAAACCTTATTGTTCCGAATTTTGCAAAAGTGTAATCAGCGTTTTCTAAAAATTTTTTCATTTCATTTGGAGTAGCATCGGTGACAAAATCATAATCATCAACTGGTCTTCCTAATAAAAAATCGCGAGACGTTCCGCCAATTATATACAAAGAAAATCCAAATTTTTCAAATAGATTAGCGAGATCTAAAAATACCTTCTTATCCATAGATAAATTGTATACATAAAACGCCAATAAAAAAAGGTCGGCTTTCGCCAACCTCAGTCAGTAGTCTACAAAGACTAGTTAACCTTTTCTTTTAATGTCTTTGAAGGTTTGAAAGAAACAGTATGGCTGGCCGGAATCTTAATCTTTTGACCCGAAGTCGGATTTGTGCCGATGCGAGCAGCGCGTTTCTTGTTTTCGAAAACGCCAAAACCAGATAATTTGACGGATTCTTTTTTAACGAGGGCCTTTTCGACGAGTTTTAATAATGCTTCGACGGCAGCCTCGGATTGACGTTTGGAAAGATCAGCTTCTTCAGCGACGGCTAAAATTAAATCAGCTTTGTTCATTTATTCTTCTCCTTTGTTTTCTTACTAAAAATTAGCATAGCGCAAAACATTTTTCAACAAGATTGCCTTTTACTTTTCTTCTTTCAGTGGACGACTCATCAATCTTGAGATAATTTCAGAGGGCTTATTGTCTAGATAAAGGACGCGATAGATAGCTTCAATGATAGGAAGAGAAATCCTTTTTTTCGAAGCGATATCATGAATAACCTTTGTGGCTCTAACCCCTTCAACTGTTTTAGTGTTTTCCTTAAAAAAGCGCTGACTTGAATTATCTTGCCCAATCATATAACCAGCTTGATAATTACGTGATTGCTTTGATCCACAAGTCACGACCAAGTCGCCTACTCCAGTTAATCCTAAATAAGTTTTAGCTCGAGCATGAAAGTGACGTCCTAACTTAACCATCTCGTTTAAACCACGCGTAATTAAGGCTGCTTTGGCGTTATCTCCAAGACCGAGTCCATCGATGATACCAGCGGCAATCGCGATTGTGTTTTTCATCGCTGCTGCATATTCCGCACCAACTTCGTCCTTATGGACGTATACGCGAAAGTAATCATTAGAAAAGATTTGTTGAATAAGATAGGATGCCTTCTTATTTTTTGAAACAGCAGCAATTAAAGTCAAGCGTCTTTTAATAACTTCTTCCGCATGAGATGGGCCTAACAGCGACACGATCGCCTTTCGTTTTGCGCCTGGAACTTGCCTACGGATAATTTCTGACATCCGTAAATTAGTATCCGGATCGAAACCTTTAGCGGTGTTAACAAACAATGTTTTGTGCGTTAAAAAGGGCGCCATCTTTTTCACTACTTCGCTAACTGCTCCCGTCGGAACACTTAACAAAATAGCATCGACATCAACACATATCTCTTTAATATTGTTTGTCGCAACAATATCCTTAGATAAGATAATTTCGTCGCCAAAATAAACACTGTTACGATGACGCAAATTAATATCGTCAATTTGTCCTTGTTCACGACCATATAAAACAACTTGATGATTGTTGTCAACAAGCACCTGAGCAAGAGCTGTTGCCCATGTTCCTGTTCCGGCGATTCCTATCTTCATTCTATTTTCGAGCCCTTAAGACAATTTTAATTGGTGTACCATCAAAGGAAAAAGATTCACGAAGTCGATTTTCAATATATCGCATATATGAGAAATGGGCGTGTTTAGGTTGATTGACAAATAAAACAAAAGTCGGAGGACGAACATCGACCTGATTAGCAAAGAAAATTTTCAGTCTTCCGCCCTCAAAAAATGGCGCAGGATTCATTACTTGTGCATCTTGTATAATTTCATTTAGAACACTGGTTTGAATTCTTCTTCCGTATGCTTCATTAACCATATCAAGTGCTTTAAAAATACTGTCGATACGAGATTTATCTTTTGCTGAAACGAAAACAATCGGTGCATATTCAAGAAATTTAAATTCTTTGCGAACTTTTTTTGTAAACTCACTCATCGCTGTCTGTGACCTTGGTACAAGATCCCA
This sequence comes from Erysipelotrichia bacterium, assembly GCA_012971835.1. The sequence continues at coordinate 14,122 of JAAZFR010000003.1, read as the reverse complement.
CTTATTGACAACCAATATAATTGCTTTATCGAGTTCCATCGCATAACCAACAACGTGCTTATCCTGTTCGGTGATGCCCTGTTCTGCATCGATAATAAGCATAACAATTTCCGATCTTTCAATCGCCGCAAGCGCCCTTAAGGCCGCATATTTATCAACTGCCTCATAAATCCGTCCCCGCTTTTTTAAACCAGCCGTATCAATAACGACGTAATTTTTATCATCACGGACAAACTTGGTATCGATCGCATCGCGAGTCGTACCTTCAATATCGGAAACAATTACGCGATTCTGACCTAAAATTGCATTAGATAGTGAGGATTTGCCGACATTTGGCCTTCCGATAATTGAAAAAACAATTTCATTTTCATCAAATTTACTTGCTTGATTATCAGGAAGTAATTTGACAATTCGATCAAGTAAATCACCTATTCCGATTCCGTGTGCCCCACTGACAGCTATTGGCTCACCAAGCCCAAGAGAAGTAAATTCATAAATATCAGCTATCTTTGTAATATCATCGATTTTATTCGCAACCAGAATAATGTGCCTATTAGATTTATAAAGCAGTTTTGCAATTTCACGATCATCATTGGTAACGCCTACTTGACCATCGACAACATAAACGATAACATCGGCTTCTTCCATCGCTATTTGCGCTTGAGCACGAATTTGTTCCTGAAAGGGTCTTGAAGCAATTTCAATACCGCCGGTGTCAATGACGCGAAATTCTTTGGTCAGCCAAGAAGCTGATGCATAAAGTCGATCGCGAGTAATACCGGGTTGATCATCGATGATTGACCTTCTCGTTCCAATAATGCGATTAAAAATTGTCGATTTCCCGACATTGGGACTACCGATAATTGCGACTATTCCAATTGGCATATTATGCCTCACCAATTTTTCTTTTAATAATTTCTAATACCGCTTCAGTAGCTTCTTCAACAGTCAAAAAAGAAGTATCGAGTAAAACTGAATCAGATGCAGGTTTTAAAGGAGCAAAATCGCGGTGCGAGTCGATATAATCACGACGGCGAACGTCTTCTTCAACTTCAGCAAGAGTACAAGGAATTCCCTTAGCTATATTTTCTTCATAACGTCGAACAGCTCGAGTTGGCACGTCAGCAATTTGAAATATTTTTACGTCAGCATCAGGTAAAACATAAGTACCAATATCACGCCCATCCATTACGACAGAACGTCTTTTTGCCATTTTTCGCTGTAACTCTACGAGAGCTAAACGAATATCTTTATATGAGGCTATGTAGGAAACATTCGCAGAAATATGTGGCTCGCGAATTACTTTTGTAACATCCTCTCCGCAACAAATAACTCGGCCATCACTGAGAAGTTCAATATCAACCTCAGGAATAAGAGAAATGCTAGCGTCTTCATCCTTAGGATCAAGTCCTTTTTTCATAACACAATATGTAAAAGCACGATACATAGCACCAGTATCAATGTAGGTAAAACCTAAAGCTAGAGCAACTTTTTTGGCGACTGTCGATTTTCCTGCTGCTGCTGGACCATCAATTGCGATTGTGACTTTTTTCATCTCGAGCTCCTTTTTTAAAACGCATAAATACCAAGAACAACAACACCAACGAGTAAAATAATGAGAATTGAAATGAGGATGATGACGCGAATTAACTCCTTGCGTTTTTGCACATCAATTGGCGAAACTTTCGTATCTACATCATCTTCTAAGTTCTCGACTCCTTCAAGTAGGTCATCGATACCATACTCGATTGTTGATTTTGGGTCTTTATCTCCAATACTTTCTTGTGAACGAAGGCGAATAATTTTACTAGTAATAGAACTGCTAAGGCCATTAGAAAGTGCGCCATCATCAGGCATGCGCGCAATTTCTTCGCGAAGTTTTCGATATTTCTCAACGCGGGTTAAAGTTCTCAATCCGAAGTCCTACTTACTGATATATTCTAATATAAATTAGAAATCATTTATAGAGTAAATTTAAAAACCTTGCATAAAAGGGTGTTTAATATTATAATTCCGTTTGTTGGAGGACATTTAGAATAATGGCTAAAAAAGTAAGAATTGATCGCGATGCATGCATCGGTTGTGGTCTTTGTGTCTCAGTGATGCCTGAAGTATTTGAATTTGATGACGAAGGCAAAGCCCGCGTCCATACTCAACCTGCCGAAGGTGTCGAGGTCGAAGTTGCTAACGATTGCCCAACAGGCGCGATTATCGTCGAAGACTAACCACCATCACATTATTTTAAAAATAGCTGCCTAACTGGGCAGCTTTTTTTCTTCAAATTGAGCAATAAAGCGATGAATGCTTTTATAAACAAGAAATGTCAGGATAATAACCATCACATTTTTTAAAACATTAAAGGGGACAATAGCTAAAAAACCGAGCGACCATCCGATATTAGTAACAGAAGGATTTGCGGCTTGAGCCATCGCCAAAATAGCTGCTTCAGGGAAACCCATAACCAACATATAAAACGGAATCATGATGTAGACATTAAAAACTAAACTGGTAGCAATTTGCACAATAAAGCCAAAAGCGAAACCAATTATTACTCCTTTAATATTCCGTCTTTTTTGATATATAAAAGCAGCTGGAACGATAAAGGCCGTACTATAAATCAAATCAGCCCACTCTCCCACCGTCAAAGTTGAGGTAAATGGTAACTTTATAATTGTTTTAACAATTAAGGCACAAAAAGCGCTGAAGGGTCCGTAAGCAAAACCAGCGATAAAAACTGGTATTTCATCGAAATGAAACTCAAGAAATTGCGGAAAAAACGGTAAAGGAAACTTTAAGAAGGGGACAATGTATAAAATAGCTGAAAGAGCGCCAAAAATAGCGACACGACTCATAAATCTTACTAAATTGACTTTCTTAAAACGGAAAGGTCTACCCTCACGAAGAACGATGACGAGTAGAAAAATCCAAACAAGTAATAATCCAACTAATGCTGCGCCCATATAAAAAGGTCCTCGTTCAGGACCAAAAATGAGAGCCTTCTCTCATCCAGACTTTACTGTCGCCTCTAGAAATTAACTAGATCTACCCGAAGGTTCGCGGGGTTTACCGCCGGTTGGGAATCACGCCCTGTCCTGAAGCTTAATTTATTATACTACAAAAAAACTATTTGTTTAGTGATTTCAGAAAAAAGATCGAATCAAACGTTTATTCTTCAACGCTTCTTTGAAGCGCTTCGCCAATTGAAGAAATAATATCTGATGCTATAAGGCTATGTTCACCAAATCGATGAGCTGCCAATTGGCCAGCTAGTTGATGAATGTACACGCCATATTTAGCAGCATCAAGAAGGGAATATTTTTGTCCAAGTAGACTTGTAATAACGCCGGCCAAAACATCTCCCGATCCACCTTTAGCCATACTTGGTGTACCATAATCAAATTGTCCTGAGAAATCTTTTTGATAAATTGTTGTAACGAAGTCTTTTAATACAACAGTTGCCCCAAGATCGGTCAACTGACTAACTTTTTCGTGTGGATTATCAGTACTCAATAGTCTTTTTGCTTCGCCCATATGAGGAGTTAATATAACATGGTCAAGACGGTGATCAAAGCCAACTTTTTTAAGAATAGTAAGCCCGGTTGCATCGATGACCAAGGGACAATCCGCATCAAGTAAAACACGCAATATTTTTTCATTCATGACGTTTTCTTCAAGGCCTGGACCAAATAAAATAGCATCTTTTTTTTGAATAATTTTAGTTACTTCTTCGACATCGATGAAGCGTTTTACCATCACTTCTGGATTTAGATTTACATATAATACGTAATCATCTTCTTCTAGGGCGATGGAAACGAGACCAGAACCCATCCGATATGCGCTGAGAGCACTAAGAGCGGGAGCGCCAAAAAAACCGATGCTCCCCCCGAATATTACAACATGACCATAATCATATTTATTCGTTTCCTTTTGACGTTTAGTAAGTGGGACTACATCGTTTTTTGTGAGCTTTTTCATGTCAATCTCCTATGAGTAAGTATTGATTATTTACGATTAGCTTGATTCTTTTTTATAATCATTTCTTTCGACTTCATAACTCTAATTGTAGCCGACATTTCCTGATCTGCCAGTTTGGTTTTTATATCTTTAATTAAGGCGACTTGCTCGGGAATCATGATGTGTTCAATCGCATTGACTCTGCGTCTTGTTTTTTCAATCTCTTTGGCATACATTTCTGTCGTTTTTTCATATTGAGCTAACTCAATTAGTTTTGGTAATAAATCAATGCCTTTAATCAAGGCCTCATCAAACTCTTGAGGTGCACTACTAAAGGCATACGGCGGTTTAATTTCGGCATCCATTTTAAAAAATAAATGGGGAGATTCAATACTCATCGATTTTGATTTACTTGTCTCGAGTGTCCATTTTACTGCAGGGACCGACGTTATTTCTTGTAGTTCGGATGTGCGAATTTTAGCTCGCCCTTTCTTAAAAGATTCAAGGGTTTTCGAAGTTTCATTTTCAACTTCCTCTCTTAAATCCCTTGTTTTAAAGACAATTTGCATGAACTGACGAATCATTTCATCTTGCTTATCTTTCAATAAACGATGACCTCGCCTTGTTGTAGCAAGTTGATTCTTAAGTTTCGTCAACTCCATTCTTGTTGGGTTAATTTGCCCAATCGCCATGATTACTCCTCTTTGCCATAAAACTCGGCAATATGTTCATCGCTAATCCGCTTTAATTCTGAAGTCGGGAAAATACGCAAGAGTTCCCAACCAAGATCCAAAGTTTCTTTAATTGATCGATTACTATAAAAACCCTGAGAGATATATTTTTCTTCAAATTCCTCCGCAAAACGAGCATATAATTTATCAATATCCGACAAAGCACTATCGCCTAAAACAGTCGACAATTCCTTTGCTTCCTTACCACGAGCGTACGAGGCAAATAACTGATTCATCGTATCAGCGTGATCGCTTCTTGTTTTGCCTTCGCCAATTCCTTTATCTTTAAGACGAGACAAAGAGGGCAAGACATCAATCGGTGGTAAATATCCTTTCATAAATAGGCTTCTTGATAAAATAATCTGTCCTTCGGTAATATAACCGGTTAAATCCGGAATGGGATGAGTCTTATCATCTTCAGGCATTGTTAAGATTGGAAGTTGAGTAATAGAACCTTTAACTCCTTTTATTCTTCCGGCCCGTTCAAATAGTGAGGCTAAATCAGTATACATATAACCAGGATAACCTCTTCGCCCAGGAACTTCTTTGCGCGCCGAAGAAACTTCTCGCAATGCTTCGGCATAATTTGTAATATCGGTTAAAATAACTAAAACATGCATATTGAGTTGATAAGCCAAATACTCAGCGGCAGTAATTGCCATGCGAGGTGTGGCAATACGCTCAATGGCAGGATCATTAGCGAGATTGACAAACATAATCGTTCTTTCAATCGCGCCTGACTTTCGAAAATCTTCAATAAAATAATTAGCTTCTTCGAAAGTTATACCAATGGCGGCAAAGACGACAGCAAACTTTTCTGATTTTCCTAAAACACGGGCCTGTCGAGCGATTTGAGCCGCCAATTTTGAATGAGGCAATCCCGATCCAGAAAAAATAGGTAATTTCTGACCGCGCACCAAAGTATTTAGACCATCAATCGCTGAAATACCTGTCTGAATAAATTCAGATGGATAATCACGAGCTACCGGATTAAGAGCCGAACCATTAATGTCGAATCTTGTGTCAGCAATGATTGGACCTTTATTATCAATTGGTCGACCTAAACCATCGAAAACGCGTCCGAGAATATCTGGAGACAAACCTAACTCGATGCCATGACCAAGGAAGGTCGCTTTTGCATCATCAATTTTCATTCCTTGACTTGATTCAAATAATTGAACGAGAGCTTTATCATTATTAATTTCTAAAACTTTTCCTAGTCTCGTTTCCCCATTCGCGAGTTTAATTTCGACTAGTTCGTCGTATTTAACATCGCTAACTTTTTCTACGAGCATCAAAGGCCCGACGACTTCTTTAATTGTCTTGTATTGTTTGATGGCCATGATTACTCCTCTCTCAGTGATGAAAACTCTTTTTCCATCGCCTGTTGTATACTATTCGTTTCTTCGCTTACATCTTCTTCTTGAACATATTTAATTCGACCGATACGTTCAGTTGTTTTCATTTTTTCTATTTCTGAAAAAGTTTTACCCTTTTCTAAAGCTTGGTTACCAAGGTCATACCATTTCAAAATCGTCTTTAACATCAAATATTGCTTATTAATTGATGTATATGTATCGACAGAGTTGTAAGCATTTTGATGAAGAAAGTCCTCGCGAATCATTTGAGAAGCTAATAATTTAATTCGATCGGCCTTAGAAAGGGAATCAAGACCGACAAGACGGACAATTTCCTGTAAGGAAGCTTCTTCTTGCAATAGTATTTGAACTCTTCTTATCAACTTGCTCCAATCTTTATGATAGTTTGCATTAATATCTTGATGAAGGACATCTTCATATAAACTGTAACTTTTTAACCAATCAATGGCCGGAAAGTGACGTCGATAGGCTAGAGTGGCCGACAAACCCCAGAAAACCTTTACAATTCGCAAGGTCGCTTGCGAAACGGGTTCAGAAGTATCTCCTCCTGGTGGCGAAACAGCTCCAATTGCCGTAACGGCTCCTTCGCGTTCTTTATCGCCTAAACAAGTTACATATCCAGCTCTTTCATAAAATTCGGCAAGCCGACTTGATAAATAAGCTGGGTAGCCTTCTTCGCCCGGCATTTCTTCAAGGCGAGATGACATTTCGCGCAAAGCTTCAGCCCAACGCGAGGTTGAGTCAGCCATAATCGCTACTTTATAACCCATATCACGATAATATTCAGCAATCGTAATTCCCGTGTAGATCGATGCTTCACGAGCCGCGACTGGCATATTAGAAGTATTGGCAATTAAAACTGTCCTCTTCATTAGCGATTCACCGGTCCGCGGATCTTTCAAACGAGGAAACTCCATTAAAACATCAGTCATTTCATTTCCGCGTTCACCGCATCCGACATAAACAATAATGTCAGCATCAGCCCATTTAGCAAGTTGATGTTGAACAACCGTTTTTCCTGAACCGAAAGGTCCGGGAATAGCAGCGATACCGCCGATTGAGACAGGAAAGAGAGCGTCAATAACTCTTTGTCCAGTAACCATTAGTTTATTCGGCGCGAGTTTATTAATGTACGGGCGTTTTTTTCTTACGGGCCAATATTGAATCATATTAAGGGAAAGTTCCCGACCCTCACTAGTGATGATTTTTGCAATCGAATCAGTAACTTTTGCCTCACCATCATGAAGCCAAACTAATTTTCCTGACACATGAGGCGGGACCATTATTTTATGAACGACAACTGGTGTCTCTTTGACTGTGCCTAAAATCATGCCACCACTTACTTTCGTATTTATTTCAGCAACAGGCTTAAAATTCCATATTTTGTCGCGATTAAGTCTGGGAAGATCAATCCCTAATGGGATATGGGATCCATAATTATCGTATATACTGCTTAATGGGCGTTGAATGCCGTCAAAAATCGATTCGATAAGTCCGGGACCAAGTTCGGCTGAAAGTGGTTCGTTAGTAAAATAAACAGGTTCGCCGGGACCAATCCCAGACGTCTCTTCATAAACTTGAATCGAGGCGAGATCGCCACGTAGTTCGATAACTTCACCGATTAACTTTTTATTCGACACGCGAACGACATCATATACTTGTACGTTCTCCATGCCCGAAGCGACAACCAGCGGGCCGGCAACTTTAGTAATTATTCCAATTTTGTCCATATTCTCTTCCTTTCTAAAACAGCTTTAATCCTATTGCTTTTTCGACATCGTCTCTAAGTTTTTCTAAACCTTGTCCCGTTGCACTTTCATCGATTGGAAGGGCGACGATGATTGGAAACGCCTTATCGCTTATGCGACGGCGATAATCGCCAATTAATGATTGCAATTTTTCATCAATAACTATTAATTGAGTGTCCTTTGTTAGCTCATCCAGTACTTTTCTCATTTTGATTTCATCATCAGCAAGATAAGTTGTAAAGCCAAGGCCGCGAAAGAAATAGACGTTTTCGCTTTTGGCAATCGCCACCAATTTATCTTTCATCTTATGAACCTACCATCAAAGACGCTTTGCGATCAAAATATAAACGACGAATATCAACAATTTCTATTTGCTTACGTACGACATAAGCAATAATCGACGCTGTTGATTTGATATCAACCTGATAAGGTTCGAGCTCCTCGAGCAAGATTTTAAGGAGGGCGTGCTCCAACTTGACAAAGTCACCATCGCTAAAATAGTGCTCGAGAGGTTCGACAAAACGAGTCAAATACAAAGATGAATAACGAGTAATTATGTCTCTTGATGAGGCGTTATGTAATAAGGCAATTTCTTTGACAGGTATTGAACCATAGTCTAATAGATTATTTTCAAGAATAACGATATCCATTTGCATTTTGTTAATGCGAAGAAGAGTCAGTAGATTATTAATGTCGGTTGAAATAACAAAGTATGTTTTTAAGACGATATCTTTGCGCTTGGAAATGGCCTCAGACAATAATCCTTGAAATACTCTTTGAATCTCGTTGACCAAGGTAAAACTATCTTCATACGAAGATTGGAAAAAGTGCGAAAACAATTCCTTATATGGTGCCATCACCCCATAATAATTGTCCTTAAGAATCGCTAATTCCAAATCTTTATAGGTTAGATAACCAGCATCTTCAAAAGATTCGATTTCGGTCCGCAAAAATTTATTTTTAAAAAAAGAGCGAATGTTAGTTAGATCGTACTTTGTAAAAAAGAAAAGAGGCAAATCATCGTTAGGTAAAATACTCATCAATTCTTCTTTGAGTTTAATTACCTCATTTTTTACGACCTCATCGACGTTTTGTTCTTTTTCACCAGGCGCATAACCAAATGACTGTAACTTTAAAAGATACATCGCATCATCGGTGCTTTTTAGTTCGCGAAACTGATGATTAGAAAGAAGACTCGCGGACTTAGTCGCTAGTAGCGCGTTGGCAAAAGTATAATCGCTCATTGCTATTCTTCATCTCCAAACAACATCTTATATAGTTCTTTTTCTCTTTTCTTGCGAAGAACGTTAAGTAAAGGTTTAACACTAAAGTTTAAGTCATATGTTTCGCCAATTAATATAAAGCCGTCTTCTTCTCTCGAATCCACATTCTCCAGCACAAGATGATAGTTGTCACCTAACGCTTTATTCAGTAAATCAAGATCAATCTTTTTGGCTGCCTTGTGGGATGATAAAGCATTTAAGTATTTAGCGTAGTTATTTTTATTAACACGCATTACTTCACCACCATCAATTTTTTCATTTCTAATCAAGTGAACCACAAAAGAAAGTAGCTCTTTTTCTTTAATATTATTAAAGTGTTCAAAAACAGAAGCGAAAATATCATCAATCACTTTGCTTTTCAATGAAGAAGTCACTTGTTTAATTTCCAACTCATTTAAAGCTTTATTCTGATGAATAGCATTCCGTCTTGCATCTTCAGAAGCAGAAATAATTAAAGATGCTTCTTTCTCCGCTTCAGCAACAATTTTGTGTTCAATACCTTTAGCTTCGATTTCGGCTTCTTTACGAATTGCATCGCTTTCTGCTTGGCCTTTTTTGGCTATCTTTTCGTAAATTGTCATCTTTTACTCCTAGATGGCAATCGCACTATACATGAGAATGCTAACAAGCAAGGCGAGAATGGCATATGTTTCAACAATAGCCGTCATCGTCATACCGCGCGTCATCATTTCTGGTCTTTTACCTGTCATCAAAATGGAAGTAGCGGCGACTTTGCCTTGTGCAATTCCTGACAATAGGCCAACAATCGCTATCGGAAGGGCGGCACCTAAAAAGGCCCAACCTTGCCAATCAGTTAACGCGACTGCTGTCCCGCCGAGAAGACCGACTTTTTGTAAAATCAAAACAGCCAGCAAGAAGCCATAAATACCTTGCGTTCCAGGCAAAGCCTGCAAAACTAAGATACGACCGAATAAGTCTGGTTTCTCCGCTAAGACACCGTTTCCAGCTCGACCAGCAATCGAAACACCAATAGCTGAGCCAATGCCGGCCAATCCTGCAGCCAAAGCCGCACCAATAATCGATAGAACTAATCCATAAGTCATGATTCTATCTCCTTTCTTCTCGCAAATCCGAGATTTCATTTATATGTTTTAAACGGATGGCAAAGGGTTCAAACAAATAACCTCCGCCTTCGTAAAACTTGCCAAAAAATTCGATGTATTGCAGACGGCCATCGTGCACGTATGCTGACAGCATACCCATTGCAAAATTGAAAATATGTCCGATTAAATAAACAAAAATGGATAAGATAATACCAATAATATTGCCTTGAATCATACCGGCGAGGAGATTCATAGTTGAGGCGATAACCGCTGATGATAGACTCAATGCTAAAATACGCGAATAAGATAAGATGTCACTAATGTAACTCGTTGATTGATACAGGGCGCCAAGACCGCCAAAGATCTTGCCAAAAATGTTTTTGCTTTTTCGCCCCGCTAAAACCAAGAGAATAATTGCGCCGAGACCAGCCAAACCTAACCCAATGTAGCTTAAAACAACAAGCGATGACCAGATTACCATTTGAGCAGCAACGAAAACTAAACCGACAAGAATTAAAATCCAACTTAAGCCATCGGCAATCGCACCGACATAATCTTTTCTTTTAATTAGTATTGCCATCTTAAAGCCTAGGCCATTAACAATATGTAGGATTCCAAACACGAGCGAAAAGCCTAACATTATTAATGGATCAGTTACGGGATTCAATAATACACTTGTCCACTGCTGTCCAAACAAACCGCCAATCAGGGCGCCTAAATCAAAATTAGCCCCGAAGAAACTGCCAAATAAAATACCAGCAATTATCGAAGTGATTCCTGAGTAGAAAAAGACACTAATGAGCTTTTTAAAGGCTCCTTTAGGTTTGATTAAAAGAAGACCTAATCCAAAAAGGATTAACATCAGTATTCCATAACCGATATCACCCATCATGATGCCAAAAATTATCCAATACCAAATCGCCATGGCGGGGTTTGGATCAATTTCTTTATGACTCGGAACCGAAAACATATTCGTAATTGTTTCAAATTGAGAAATAAACTTATTGTTTTTAACAGCCGTCGGAGGCAAGTCGGCTTCGCCTGGTTCACTAAATTCAATATCAAATTCTTTGGTAATACTAGCTACCGTTTTTTCAAGCAATGCTATTTGGTCACTTCGCACCCAACCATCGAGAAAAAACGAACGCTCGGTTTTACCGAAAGTGATGCTTTTGCAATCGATTTTGGCTTGAATACGATCATACATGAGACTTAATTGGTTTTTACTCCTTGCTAGTAGCTTAAGATTTTCTTGATATTCAATAACTTTAGCTTGCTCAATTTGCAGATTGTCTTCGATTTCAGCAATGTAGTCTTTTAAAGAAATATCAACATCAGGGAAATCAACATCAGCAAAAGAATAATTTGCCATTTTATTAATTACTGTTTCATCTTCTTCGAAATAAGACGCCAGTAGAAGCGCTGATCCATAATCGGATTTAGCTAGTTTTTCAAACGGAACATTATTTTTGTTTAAATACTCGATTGCACCTTCGAGATTTTCTTCTTTAATATAGCCGATGTGGTAACGAACCAAAGAAGATTGTTTTAAGTCTCTGACTTTTAAGTCAATTTCGCGAAAAGGATAATACTTATCGAGCAATTCCTTTCCTTTTTTAATCTTCGTGCTTGCAGTATTCAAGGCTAGAATATTCGTTTCGACACTATCTAATAAACGTTCTTGAGCTTCGTCTTCCATCATAAAGCGTTCATAAGTGACTTCTTGATGTTCAAAAAGAGATTTCTTCTTTCCATAACGGTTCAAGTCGCTAAGGGCTTTACTAATCCGTTGAAGAAGAGCGTTATCTTCCGTCACATCTGCACTTGAGCTTTGTGCTGGAATAATCATCAAAAGTTCGGCTTTTTGCAAAGCACGGACAAGCTCATTTTTGTGCTCTTCAAGTACGAAAACTCGGGCCTTTTTAACGGGAACGATCACTGACCATTACCTCATTTATTAATTGATTGACTAGTTTATTCTTCTTGCCGGCAACTTGGTTTTGCAGTTCACTAGCAATATTATCAATATTCTTGGCAAATTCTTGTTTTGAATTCGTGATTATTTCTTGTGTTTCTTCTTCATGTTTTTTGCGAATATTTTCAGCTTCCAAAAGAAGAGACTTTGCTCTATCTTCACCTTTTTTCCTAGCTTGATTAAGCAGCATCGTCTTATAAACGCGAGCTTCAGTAACAAGACTTGAAGCTTGTTGTTCGGCTTGCATTATTTTCTTCATCGCTTCCACAAAAATCACCTCACAATATAACTAGCAAATGTCAAATTAGTATTTTAACACAATACATAGTATATATCTATAAATCACCGAGCAAATCAAAAAATATATAAATGGATAAGTCGCATTTTTGCGACTTTCTAAACAATAGATAAGTAATGATTATATGAACTTACTATGACTTATTAAGCGAAGAACAATGCTGAAAAACTGAGCGTTATGATAATCGCGAATATCAAGATTGATCGCTTCGATAAATTGGTTTAGACGGTAGGCAAAAGTATTACGGTGAATATATAGTTTTTTTGCTGCTAATGATGCATTCAAACCAGTCGAGACAAATGTCTCGGCTGTCAGCATCAATTGCCGAGAGATAGTATCAAACTTTTTCTTAACAGCAAAGAAAAGATCATAATCGCCATCAATCACTAGGTTAAAAAGTAAGTCAGCCATGTTCGTCAAATAAATATTCGGACCTTTTTTGGCTTTTTTAAGGGCAAGACGACTCAAGTCGCTATTATCGTGACACATCAAAACAGTATATGAGTTATCAGTGTCGCTCATGATGACTGGAATCAAAGATTCAAGAGAGTCATAAAAGTATTCATCGGAAACAATGTAACCGTTTTGTTCATCTAGAAAATGTATTTCATATATTTTTGGATAGGCACTATACAAAGCATCGTTAAAACGTTCAACGTTGATATCTTTTTTTGATGCAAAAAAGTAGTATTTAATCATATATTTTATTATTGTGCAAATTGCACAATTAGTAAATTAAATCTTGTTTGTTTCTTCTTTATCAATTACTTCGCGAGCTAAAGAAAAATAAGCCAAACTTCCCGAGGAACTTGGGCGGAACAACGTGACGGGTACACCTTTTGCCGATGCTTCCGAAATCGAAATATTGCGAGGAATAGTCGTCAAAAAGGTATTCTCTTTAAAAAGACCTCTAATTTGTGTTGTTATCTCGGTGCCAAGTCTTGTGCGAGGATCATACATCGTTAAGAGAAATCCTTCGATACCAAGTTTAGGATTGGATGATCTTTGAATCTTGGAAATCGCTCCGAGAGTTGTCGAGACGGCCTCCATTGCAAAATATTCACATTGAACAGGGATCAAAATAGCGTTCGAAGCAACCATTGAATTGAAATTTAAAATACCAAGTGAGGGTGGACAATCAATAACGACGTAATCATATTCTTTTTTAACCAATTTTAAAGCATCGCGAAGAATAGTTGTTTTGTCGATTACCTTATCGGTTAAAAAAGCATCAAGGGAGGCGAGTTTTAAACTGCTGGGAAGAATATCAAGAAACTTCAAGGGCGTTCTTTTTATCGCTTTATTAATATCGTAATTATTAGCAAGAACATCGTAGACGCTTTTCGTTAGAAGAGATGGGTCCAAGCCGATACCTCTTGTCGCATCACTTTGCGGATCTAAATCAATTAGTAAAACGCGTCGCTTAAAATGTGCTAAAGCGCTTGATAAATTAAGGGCTGTCGTCGTTTTCCCAACTCCGCCCTTTTGATTTGCAATCCCAATTATTTTCGTCATGATTTATAAGTTTACCTTAGTTAGTTGCTACCTTAAATAGTTAAAGGGGTTTAGCACTGATTAAATGATAGGGACGAGGATAGCGATTTGGTGTTGTATCGTTTTTAACGATAATAACAGATACTCGCTCATCTTTTTCTGTTGGCAAAATATCTTGATGAATCGCTTGAATCGT
>JAAZFR010000042.1 GCA_012971835.1 Erysipelotrichia bacterium | reverse complement strand
CTTTGATTAAAAATCATTATAATAGTTATTTGCGGTCAACTCGGGACGTAGCACAGCTTGGTAGTGCGCTTGGTTCGGGACCAAGAGGTCGAGGGTTCGAATCCCTCCGTTCCGACCAGCTAAAAAACGAGATAATTTATAATTATCTCTTTTCTTTATCTTTTATTATTAATGTCGAGTAGATATTTGATAATGATAATAAAACTGGTATTATTTTAAAGGCACAATGCGCTCGTAGCTCAGTTGGATAGAGCACCACCCTCCTAAGGTGGGGGTCGGACGTTCGAATCGTCTCGAGCGCGCCAATAAGTAATGATTTGAGCAATCAAGTCATTTTTATTTTTTTAAAGACAAAACTGAAATAATTTTTTTCAGTCTTTAAGCGGTAAAATTACATCGGTCAACATGCTACTTTCATCGCTGACAGCAAAACTTGAACGGAAATAGTTCTCGATTGCTGTTCCTTTTAATTTTAAGTTGTGCTTCTGAGCAAAGATCAGCAAAGCTTCATAGGCGTTACCGATCGTTTCATAACTGCCTCGGTGATATGTATGTATTCCATAGACGGCTGGATATAATTCGCATTCCCTAGTAGGATCCTTTACCATAATTCGCATTTGAATGTTTATGTTTTCAAATTGGGGAATGACACTGTCAAACTCAATCAGTGTCACAAAATTGCTATCTAACATATATCCCTTTTTAAGATTTTCTAAAAGAAAAGACGCGAATTGGTTTTCGATATCTTGAATATTCTTAGCTACTAGTGACTTTTTAAGACAAAAAGTTGGCTTTGTTTTTAAATAATCAACGCGTTCCAACTTTCTATGTTTCTTTGCCAAACCCACAAGTGGGATACACATTAGTTGCCAAATCCGGCAGTTACACAAATGTTACTTATAATGGCTCTTTTACGTTTGTTTTCACTTTGTTACCGTCGTAAGATCAATCATCCCCAGTCATCAAAGTTAATAACCATGAAGTATCGATTGATCTTAATGGTGAGGGGACTATATCAAATATTGTGGAAAACAAAACGATTACTGTCGAAGGAGTAGAAATAAACAAATATTCAGTTAGTGTTCCGAGTAATCAAGTTGGTTATTCTTTAGCGGCCAAAAGTGGAAGTGAATATACCGTTGATTACGGTGAATCATTCACTTTTGTTTTTTCCCTCCTTGAGGGCTATACGAAATCTTTACCACGAATTCTAGTTAATGGTGTTGAAGTCACACTTGATGTAAATAACGAATGTATAGTTGCTGATATCGATGAGAATATAACAATCATTGTCGAAAATGTGGTTTTAAATACTTATACCATTACGTGGAATATTGAAGGTCAAACATCAACAACAGTCGTTAATCACGGAGACACGCCGATTTATGAAGGAACTCCGAGCAAACCATCGACTGACACTCACGCTTATGTATTTGATCATTGGACTCCAGAAATTGTAGCGGCTGTTGGAAACGCAACATATACGGCTGTTTTTGAAGAAAGAGCGATAAAAATTGGAGCCACCGATCCTGATGAAAGCGCGGGCGAAGTCGAAGCTGAACTAAGTGTTCCTGGTGGCGTCATTATCGATGCTGTTCTCAAAGTGAAAATCGTTGAGACAACTGATGGCGATATTAGTGTTCCAGATAATAAAGAAATTTTTAAATTATATAATGCTACTTTGTTGAATTCAGAAAACGAAGACATTAGCGCATCTATTACTGGCGAAGTTACATTGAAGTTTGCCATGCCCTCAGGCTTAGAAGAAAGAGAAGGCATTCAAATTGTTATTGATGGTGAAAGCGTCGCTCGTTCAGTAATGATTGAAGGGCAATTTATCGTATTTGAAACCGAGAGTCTTGGCGATTTTGCCCTTGTTGTCGATACACAGTCGAACACCAACCTTTCTCTGATTGTTACCTTAAGTGTTGCAGGATTTGTCTTACTTATATTTGCCGGTTTTGGTGTTTTCTTTCTCGTTAGAAAAAAAGATAAGGAAAAAGACGATACAAAGAAAGAACAACGCTCCCACTAATCTTTAGTTTGCACAAGGGCGCATCTAACCGTGCGCCTTTTTCTTTGAGAATACACAAATAATCAAGTCGATATCATGTTTTATGTGTTTTTCATGCATTTATGCTAAAATGCAACCGCTAGTTGCGTAATTGAAAAGTAGACTTGGTAGATGCAACTGGCCAAGTTTCTCTAAAATGTAGGTGTTTGGTAAAGGGGGTTTATTTATGAATATCGAAATTGCTGAACGACTCATCAAACTTCGCAAAGAAAAAGGATTATCACAAGAAGAACTAGCTTCTAAATTAGGTTTATCTAGACAAGCTGTCAGTAAATGGGAGCGCGCGGAAGCGAGCCCGGACACAGATAACTTAATTTGTTTAGCGCGTATCTATGGTGTCTCATTGGACCAACTGCTAAATACAAGTGATAGTGTTGAAGACATTATTAAAGAGCAGGTCAAGCCAGAAAAAGAAGAAAAAAAGAAAGAAAGCGTACACATTGGTATCGGGGGCATTCATGTCGAAAGCAAGGATGGTGAAGAAGTTCATATCAGTCGCGATGGTATTTATGTCAAAGACAAAGACGAGGAGGTAAATATTGGCTGCGATAAAAATTATCACTATAAACCAAGCAAGTACGAGATTGCAAAAGGCGCAGTCACTGGCTCATTTACCTTACTAGTTGTTGTTGCCTTCTTGTTACTCGGCTTTTTACTTCCAGGTGGTATTGGTTGGACAACAGGATGGATATTATTCTTGTTTATTCCAATTGTCGCATCCTTATTCTCTTGTTTTCACCGCCGGCGAATTACTAATTTCGCCATGCCGGTTCTTGTGACCGCTATTTACTTATTTTTGGGTATGGGTTTTGGCTTATGGCATCCATATTGGATTGTTTTTCTCGCCATTCCTATCTTCTATTCAGTCTTCGGACCCATCGATAAGCTAACGCGACATCGTCGTATCGAAAAAGGCATTAACGTCGATATAATCGACAACGAAGATGACGAATAAATAGTACTCGATAATTGTCATCACTAAGAAAGGCCCTTTGGGTCTTTTTTCATTTCGCTCTCACTTGTTAAAAAGTTCCTTTATAATATCAATCATGCAAGTTTGGAAAGGTATTATTAAAACTTATATATCTGCGCTTTATGCTGGTCTTTGTGTTATATTAGCAGCTTCGATTTATTTGCTTTTATGGTCTTTTAATCT
>JAAZFR010000041.1 GCA_012971835.1 Erysipelotrichia bacterium | reverse complement strand
ATATAAACATCATTTGTGGTGGAGTATCGATTAAGGAGAAACAATCGTTTCTTGAATTCGGGTGGCACCACGAACATCTCGTCCCGATGTTGCGAGGTGTTTTTTTATACCTCACCAATTTCAAAAAAGGAAAAGAGGAATCAATTATGGAATTTGGTAAATTTGGAGGACAAATAGTTAGCGGAGATGTTTTAAAAGCGGTTAAAGAAGTAGAAATTGCTTATGCTAAATACAAGAATGATCAGGACTTTATTCGAGAATTTAAGTTTTACTTAAAGGAATATGCTAATCGCCCTTCCCTTCTATATTTCGCGGAAAACATGACTAAGAAGCTCGGGGGAGCAAAAGTATATTTAAAACGTGAGGATCTTAATCATACAGGCGCCCACAAAATTAATAATGTTATCGGCCAAGCCTTATTGGCAAGGCGAATGGGCAAGAAAAAACTAATTGCTGAGACGGGAGCCGGACAACATGGTGTTGCCACAGCGACAGTTGCGGCCTTATTTGGCTTTGAGTGTGACATATATATGGGGCGCGTTGATGTTATTAGACAAAGCATGAATGTCTATCGTATGAAGCTTTTGGGAGCACGCGTAATTATTGTCGATGAAGGTCTAAAAACACTTAAAGAAGCGGTAGATAAAGCTTTAATGGCGTGGAGTAAGGAATTAGATACAGCCTTCTATTTAATCGGTTCGGCTGTCGGACCACATCCATATCCGGTCATGGTCCGCGACTTCCAAAAAGTTATCGGCGAAGAAATAAAAGATCAATTATTTGATAAAGAGAAGTGTTTACCTGATTATGTAATTGCTTGTGTTGGTGGTGGCTCAAATGCCATTGGCGCCTTTTATGACTTTATTGATGAACCAAGTGTCGCTTTAATTGGTGTCGAGGCAGCTGGAAAAGGTGTTGACACCAAACAACACGCTGCGACCATTACGAAAGGTAAAGAAGGAATCATTCACGGCATGAACACCCTTTGCTTATTAGAGAAGAATGGAGAAATATCGCCCGTGTATTCAATTTCGGCTGGGCTTGATTATCCAGGCGTGGGACCTGAACACGCATATTTGCATACGATTAACCGTGTGGTCTACAAAAGCGCGACCGATGAAGAAGCGGTTAACGCTTTTGAATTCCTCAGCAAGTGCGAAGGCATTATTCCCGCTATCGAATCATCACACGCCCTTGCCGAAGCTATCAAACTTGCCGGTTCGCTAGGCCAAGATAAAATTATTGTTGTCAATTTATCAGGACGGGGTGACAAAGATGTCGAACAAATAGCGGCCTATCGAAATCAAAAAATTGACTAGTATATCAAATCAGACTCACTGAATTCATAGGTGAGTTTTTTATTATAAACACTTTCGTAGCACATTTTTTTATATGAATAGTCTAATTGCATCATGTGCTCTTTGTTTTCTTTAAAGGTTAATTCAGGATCAGGGTATATAAGCGGCATTACGTGAATCGTATACTTAATAGCATCTTCGACAACTTTCATCGTGATAAAAGTCGAAATGATGGGAACGTTATATTTGCAGGCGTAGTGATAGGCACCAGGTTTAAGATTGCGCGGTTTAGTATAGCCTGGCCACATTTCTTGTTCTGGATAGAATAAAACGAGATGCCTCTCTTTTAAGCGCTTTTCGAGCGAGGGGTTGAAGTTATTCTCAAGATAGGACAAATTGTGCGTGTACGGCATTGTATTGACGCTTTTTAAGAGCCAACCGAGAGTGCCGGGCATGAAAATATTGGATTCGGCAACAACAATTGTTAATTTTCGTTTTTTACCAATCCGATTTGCGAAATAGCGAACAATCGTTGAGTCAACGGGCGAGAAGTGATTAGCGGTGATGATGGCCGCACCTTGATAGCCATGCAAGTTTTCCAAACCTTCTATCTTGGTCGATTTATTTATTCTCTTGGTCATACCATTGACGATTGAGGTCGCGATTGCTCTCCTGAGCTTATTAGTAATTTTCCGTTTTGTGTTATCGTATGGAATAATGTAATGCGAACGTTCAAAAGAAGTAACAACATGATCACCAATCATCACCTTACTATTTAGTTCTCCCTTTTTAAGGGAGTCAATAATGTTATTTTTAACTTCAGGTGTAAGCATCTTTATAGACCCAAAACCTTTTTAAACGTTACGCTTTCTTGCTTTGAAATTCGAACAGCATTATATATCAAACTTCGAACAGCGTTATTCTCTTCTTCTTTGTCTTGTTTAGAAAAATGATCTTTCATCGCTTTTAATTCATCATAAAATTCGGTTTGGCTTGCTTCTTGCCAAAAGATATCGCCAAAGAGAACGCCATCATGCCGCCAGGGCTTTTCAAATGAGTTATAGTGGCAAATCTTGACACTCGAAGCATCAAACGCTTCATCTGGAAGGGGCATTTTGTTCCAACAAATAGGCAACATTACCTTCGAATTACGGCAGAGAACATTTAAATAGTCTTGATCGGGGCACACGCTATCAAAATTATATTTAAGCAGCAAATATATAAATCTCTTTTCGATTTCTTGCTCCCGGAATTCTTGTAAGTTCATGACGAGGACGCCGGAATTAAAATATTGTTCAGCCTTGATGCCAACGCCATCTTCGACATAACGCACGAATTCTGGCGTGTCGTAAACGAGGCGATCATTGACGGCTGCGACGAGTTTGCCTTCGATGTTTACATTGTAAAATTGAGAAATGTCGCCAACGACGACAATATCGCCATCTAAATAGATTGCCTTATCGAGATCGGGAAACAAAGATGGAATAAACATCCGATAGTAAATAGCTACGCTATAATAATCACGAAGCCGCAATGATAAGGCTTCACGAAGCTTGTTAATTGTCGGAGCAATGTTGAAATATTCAATCGTAAACCATTCTTCGGCTAAACGATTTATTCTTTCCATGTTTTCGCATTTTAAACTTTCATTAAGAATGATGATACGATAAGAATATTTTTTGTTAGCATTTCTTTTAAGCGATGATAAAGCAACGCCCAGAAAGGGAATGTAATTATCATCACAGGCAAAGAAAATAGGGACTTGATTAGTTTTCATTTAGATAGTTCTCCTTTACACTTTTGATTTCTAAATATTTAGTGAAGATATGATCAAACTCGTGGCACTTGTAGATGTTGTGAACATCGTCGATATTCCACGGCTTTACATTGATAAAATAGAATTTAGGTAAAAGGCGAAACTGCATGCTGAAGTGGCGAATAACCGTTTCTGGTTTAACCTTTTTTTGTTCGTTGTATTTTCGGGCGATAATCTTTTTTCTTGTTGCCATTTTGTTAAGACCAGTTTGATCACTTAAAAATACTTTTTTGGTGTTAAGTAAAGAAACGACTTTCTTTAAGAGACCTGTCTCACGGATTTTTTTCATGTTTAAGAGCAAAACGCCCGTATTGCAATACCATGGGTTAAAAAAGAAACGGCCATAGCGATCTTTTACTCCCGCGAATTCATAATTACAAATGTCGATACTATATAGTTCGTTAATTGTTTTATTAATAACTGTATCGGTATCAAGATAGAGGACTTTATCGGGAATGATTTCAATGTCATCTAGTAGTAGTCTAAGAAGAGCGTACGGCGTATAGCGATTAACTAAGTTTTTTGATGAGGCAAGAGCCTTATCAAAAATACCGCGAACATCGATTCTGATAATCCGACTTTTGGAATTAACTTTTTTTAGTTCCTTTTCGATAATGTTTAAATCGCTTTGCGAGATAGAAATATAATCATCGCTTAATTCCGTAAGATCCATCGTCAAAACATAGACATCAACGGCCTCGTGGTTGACTTCAATCAAAGATAAAAGACTAATTAGCAAGCCATCGAAAACCTTATAGTTTCCGGCATAGACAATATTCATGATTTCTCCTTTAAAACGTATTTGTGCTTTTCGAAATTTGAAAGATTAACTCTTTTTCTCATCACGGAAATTACGCTTTCGTAAAGATATGTTTGTTTAGCTTTACGATCAAGATAAGGGGGTGCTTCAAATGGGCCATCGGCGTAAATAATCGTTTTATATCCATGTTTCTTCTTTTGATAGGTGGTAGTAATTGCAAAAACCGGCGTCTCAAAACGAGCAGGATAGACAAAACTCTTGTCATCGAAATTTCTAATCTTTGTATAAAAAGGCCAAATGTGAGCCTCGGGGTATATTAAGATGGAATAACCGCGAACAATAACTGTCTCGATAGCCTTTAGAAAGTTCTTACTAGAAGACATATCATCGGGAAGAGGTAGGGCTCCTAATAGCTTTGTCGCTTTGCCAAGGACGGGCAAGGATACGTTTGCGGCATTAACGATTGTATAGTTTCTTTTTGGCGATAAAAGGAGACAAGGAGTAAAAGCATCGCTTAAAGAGTGAGTGTGATTGGCATAAACAAAAAAACCGGTTCGTCGATAAGCCTTTAATGCGGAACGGTTGACGAAATGAACCCTTCTAATTAATCGTGCATAGATAAAGGCGATTGGCATGGCAATCATCCAGTAAGCAATAAAAGATAGAAGTCTAACCAATAAATTGTTATGCATATAAACATAATCGCCATTAATTCGCTTTATCTTCTTAGGAGGCGTGACGAATTCATCTTTTTCGTCTGGCGAGAAATAATAGATTTCTTTCTTTTTCATGTTGACCTTCACATATTTTCAAGAAATGACCATTAACATGCAATTGGAAATGCGCAAATAGGCCTTCCTTTGTTAGGGAGCGACATTCCCAGCAAAAGGGAAATTGACAATTTATCGTATTTTTGCTAACTTTTTGCTAATGAAAAGAGAAATGATATGAACAAGTATCGTGACGCGATTGCAAGTAACTTAGTTTACCTCCGACGTAAAAATAATCTGACCCAACAAGAATTGGCTATTAAAATAAATTATTCCGACAACGCGATTAGCCGCTGGGAAAGAGCGGAAGTAACGCCGACGATTGAAACGTTGGAGATTGTAGCTGATTTTTATGGCGTTACGGTCGCTAATTTGATTGATGAACGCTTTTCATCTAAAGACGAAAAAAGCGAAAGCGGCATTGTCCTTAAGCGCATCTTTATAGCTTTGTTCTCAATTTCTATTGTTTGGCTTTTTGCGATCATAAGTTTTATCTATGTCGAGATGTTTAAAGATTCACTCGGAGAAAACGCCCGACATGCTTGGCTAATCTTTATAAGCGCCCTTCCTATTAGTTGTTTGCTCGCCTACTACTTCAATCGCTTATGGGGAACCAAGCTTCTCAATTTAATTATATGGTCGATTTTTGTTTGGACGGTATTGGCCAATGTTTATTTATACCTTCTTATGATAAGCAATCAAAATTTTTGGCTCATTTTTATTTTGGGAGCCCCCGCTCAATTAGCGATGATATTATGGTATTTTATTAGACGATAATAGATTTAGTCATTTCTAAAAAACTTATTGAGTATATAATCTTGAAGGCGACTAGGAAGAATATTGAGCATTTT
>JAAZFR010000040.1 GCA_012971835.1 Erysipelotrichia bacterium | reverse complement strand
ATCGAACTCGACAGAAAACAATGTTTAAAATTGTTTGAAGAATACAAAAACATTAAAGATAAACACCATTACTAATATGAAGAATTTTTTTGCTAGTATTACTTCGATGTTCACTAACGCGAAGACCGAACACCTTTATAGTGTCAACGGCCGCGTCCCTTTATTAAAGGCAATTCCCTTTGGCTTGCAACATGTCTTATCGATGTTTGTGGCCAATATTACACCGGTTATTATCGTTTTTAGTCTTGCGGCAGACCCTGAACTGACAGCTCAAGCGATTCGCGGCGCTATTTTCATGGCTGGAATTGGAACGATTATTCAAGTGACGATTGGATCACGACTTCCGGTTGTAGTTGGCACATCTTTTACATTTGTAAGTGCTCTTGTCGCTATCGGGAACCCTGGTTCCATTTTTGGAGCTCTAATTGTTGGTGGCATCATCATTGCGATTCTTGGTATCTTTGCTAAATATTGGCGCAAACTAATTAAGCCGATAGTCCCAGCCGCTGTTGTGTTAGCTATCGGTTTATCCCTTTTATCAGTTGGTGCCGCCCAGTTTTTTGGCGGTTCGACTTATTTAAGTAACGTGGCTAATGGTTTAGCCAGCAATGATTTACTATGGCAATATGCATTAATTGCCTTCATCACTCTTTCAACGGCTGTTGCTTGGAACATCTTTGTAAAAGGTGTTTGGAAAAATCTCGCTATTCTTGTGGCGATGGTCGTTGGTTATTTAGTGTCGTTTGCTTTTCCAAACATGGTCAATCTCAGTTCGATTGGAAGTAGTGGCATAATCGCTCTTCCTTCTTTTATTGATTTCTCTTCGCTGCGTTTTGAACTTGTCCCTATTCTCATCGTTACGATTTCCTATATTGCTTCATCAGTTGAATGTATCGGAGATACTACCACCTTATCGCGCATGGGTTTAGGTCGCGATCCGACTAATCGTGAGATATCGGGGGCGATTACGGCTGATGCTGCAAATAGTGTCGTCGGAGCTTTGTTTGGTTCTTTACCGCTGACGACCTTCTCACAAAACGTCGGCATTGTCGCGCAAACTAAGGTTGTCAATCGCTTTACGATTTTTATCGGAGCTTTATTCTTGGTTGTTGCCAGTTTATTTCCCCCAATCGCAAACTTATTAATCACTATTCCCGAACCCGTTCTCGGAGGATGTATGCTCATTTTATTCGGTTCGATTGCCGTGGTCGGCATGCAGATGGTTGCCGAAATTGGCTTTGATTCAAAGACCATCCTCATTTTGTCGATTTCTTTAACGCTTGGTTTTGGAATCACATTACTTTCTGATTTTTATAAAGTATTAGATTCATTTGGTTTTGAGTATCTATCAGTCATTTTTGCCAGTCCAATTCTTAATATGTTCATCATCTCAATGATTTTAAGTTACGTTATTCCTGATAAAAAAAAGAAGACAACAGTTGTTCCTCCACCCGTAGACACTAGCGAACATGTCAAATCAAGTATCAACGGACATAACGATGAATAATTTATTCTGATTAGATTACAGGTATAATTTTGTCTTTTAAATATTTTTTAGTCTCGGAAATGATGCTGAATCTGAACGCAATTACAAATATTTTATTTGTGAGCGTTCATTTTCTATTTATGTGCTATACTACATAATTGAGTTATTAATATGCCATATTGTCGCAATTGTCATCATAAAATCGAACGCATGAATAAGGAGTTTTGTCCTTATTGTGGAACACCACGCCCTCTTCAAGGTGTTTCTTTAGAAACGATGGATAT
>JAAZFR010000185.1 GCA_012971835.1 Erysipelotrichia bacterium | reverse complement strand
GATCCGATAAATATTCTTCTTAATAACAGTCTAGTTTCTTTTTTCATTTTGCCAGCATTTCGATTTTTGGTTCTCTACCGACGTATTTGCGTATTTTGACACCAGCAAGATGAAGCAGGTGAATACTCGCTTTGGTCATCGTTGAATTTTCGTACTTGTTCTCCGAAAAAACAACTTCTTTGATTCCGGTTTGAATTATCGCCTTCGCGCATTCGTTGCATGGAAAGAGGGTGACATATAAAGTACAACCATCCAGGGCCGCACCATTACGAGTGTTTAAAATAGCATTAAACTCAGCGTGGCAAACATACAAATATTTAGAGTCAAGACCTTCGCCCTTTTCCCAAGAAACTTGACTTTCATCAATACCACGTGGCATGCCATTATAGCCAATGGAAACAACCTTCTTATTTTTATCGACAATGCAAGCTCCGACTTGAGTATTAGGGTCTTTGCTTCGCAAAGAAGAAAAGACGGCAATCCCCATAAAATATTCGTCCCAGCTAATTGGTGTTCTAAGTTCCATAAAAGTCTCCTCTAAAAACTTTTCTAATTATATCATCGCGCGTGATTAAATATTAGTAAAACAATATCCGAAACTAACAAAGTTAAAAGTCTTTATTTGTGTTGGTGTTTATCGAGTTTTAATTAAAGCGCCTTCAAATGGTTCGAGACAGCGTTGATTCTCGTAATTGTCGTGGCCGACATAGTTAGTTACAACCACTTCACCACGTAAAAATAATGGGTTCTTCTGCCGTTTCTTGCTCATATTGAGAATGATCGTATACTCATCATTGCCAAACGTTCTTAAAAAAGCCATCAGTTTTCCACTTGTAAAAAGCGGTTGAAAGTCGCCATAACAGAGGGCCGGAATTTCCTTTTTGATATTAATGATACGCTTGTAAAAATGATAAATTGATGTCTCATCATTTAATGAATTTTCAACATTAATTCTCGTGTAATTAGGATTAATGGTAAGCCATGGCTTACCGGTCGTAAAACCAGCGTTTTCTTGCGCGTTCCATTGCATTGGTGTTCGAGCGTTATCGCGGTTAATATTGTTCACAAGCTTTAATGCTGCTTTATGAGGAAAGCCAAGTTTTCTAATTAGTCCGTAAACATTAATTGCCGAAATATCTTTAACTAATGACATATCACTTGTTCCGATATTAGTCATGCCAATTTCTTGACCTTGATAAATGAAAGTTGTTCCTTTTAAAAACATAATCATCATCGCCAGCATTTTGCCGGAAGCAAGATAATAGTTTTTTTCATCTCCGAAACGAGGAATGCTTCTCAGTTGATCGTGATTTTCTAAATAGTTTGTATTCCATTCGACATTGTTCTGCCAACCAAATAGTATTTTTTTAAGTCTTCGGGGAACATATCTCCGCGCGAAAAGAGGCACTTTTTTGCGATCGACATTGACGTGATCGAATTGAAAAACCATGTCCAATTCTTTGTCGATGAAACGCTTTGCGTTTTGATAATCAACCATGTATGTTTCGCCTACGGTCATGCAATCATATTTCGAGAAAACTTCATCGTTAATTTCTCTTAAAATCCGATGATTTCCCTCTTGGTTTAGATAATGTTCACGACCTGTTTGGTGTAACCGTTTCCGCCCATTTGCGAGTGTCGTTTTGTATATTTGATTAATAACATCGCAGCGAAAGCCATAAATACCTCGATCTAACCAAAAGCGAAGGATTGCTTTAACTTCTTCAATTACTTTTGGATTATGAAAATTCAAATCAATTTGTTTATCGCCATATAAATGGAGGTACCATAGATCAACTTCTTCGTCGTATTTCCAAGCCGATCCTGAAAACATCGACTGCCAGTTATTTGGAGGCAATTTATTATTTTTCCGACCTTTGCGCCAATAGTAATAATCGCGATATGGCGAATCGGGTTTCTTGCTTTCGATAAACCAACGATGCTCATCACTTGTGTGATTGACAACGAGGTCCATAATAATGCGGATGCCCCGCTTTTTGGCTTCGCCAATAAGAACATCCATATCCGCAAGTGTGCCGTATTCGGGATTAATATCTAGATAATCACTAACATCATATCCCATATCTTGATTGGG
>JAAZFR010000039.1 GCA_012971835.1 Erysipelotrichia bacterium | reverse complement strand
TGGTCAACCATCGTCGTTTTTCCGTGATCAACGTGAGCAATAATAGCAATATTTCTAATCTTCATAATTTTTCCAACGTGATAAGCATATGCTTAAATGGTTTGATTTGCACGAAAAAGATGATTATTTTTGTGACCTTTATAAATAACAAGAAAAGCCAAAAACAATTCTTGGCTATTTAAATTGTAGAAAGACGGCTAAGAATTTAGTTAAGGGATATTGTGCCAGATATAGGTAAGAATCCAAGCATAACAAACTGGCTTCCTGGTTCACCACCTAGTATAGCGATGCCACAAATAGTAACACTTTGCCCAACATATGTAGAAAGCGTAGCGCGTGAGGCCGAGCTGGTCGGGTAAATGTAAAGTGAATTAGCACCAGAAGTTAGCAAAAACAAAGATTCTGAAGGATTTCCAGGATTATGATAAGAAAGGGTCCCTGTGAGTTCATAATAACGAAAATCGCTAGCGACATATTCTGCATTTAGGGCAATGAAGTCGGCGGTGTTGATTGTTTCTGGTGTCATTGGCATACTTTGTCCAGTATCAACAATGTGATCTATGGTGCTATGTGCTTCATTTAAAAGAGCAACACTTGTGCCGATTGTCATTTTATAACCAACAGCGACAACTTCATCTCCCGGAGCGATACTACCATTATCGGTGTTGATATAGATGATGCCAGTTGCATCGGCGACCAAAAGCATAAAATTCTCCCCAGATTCTTGTGAATTTAAGACGACGCATTGAATGACAAGAGCGTTTTCTTCACTGTCAGGCAATAACTTCAGCTCGGCTATTGTGATAATCAAATCAGGATCAACATGAAGCTGAATATCAAAGTTTTTTTCATTAGGCGCCGTTAAAGTAAGAATGGCCTCAACATGAATATCAATATATATTTCCTCGGACACATCAGAAGAAATGCGATTTGTAGCGATGTTGTATTTACTTGCGTTATCTCCAAACGTCTCATAAGAAAGGGTAACCGGAACCACATCGTGATTAGTGATTATATTTTAAAGTCCCAACATCACTCCATTCGTGGAGAAAATGCAATTATAGCGATAATGTCTTATATGAATTTTTTTATCTGTTATTACTATTTGCTTTTTGAATTTGCTTCGGACTATGCTGTCTTCGTGGCGAATGATGAAAGCGACTATTGTCAACCGAACGACCATTATGACGCTGATTAGAGTTACTAGTTTGTGGCTTTGCTGGACTATTTGTCTTTTGAGGAGTTGATTTATTTTCCGTTATTTCATTTTTTGAAAAGATGATTGGGCTTTTTAAAACAGGGATTTCCATAGCGATATGCTTTTGAACATCTTTTAAAAGCGACAATTCTTCGCGCGAACAAAAGCTAATCGTTTCTCCGACTTCACCGGCGCGACCGGTTCTGCCCATGCGGTGCAAGTAAGTTTCAGGAGTTAGGGGCATGTCATAGTTAAAAACATGCGAAATTTGGCTGATATCGAGTCCTCTTGCGGCAATATCGGTGGCAATCAGGATTCTGCTTTCATGAGCTTTAAAGCTCTTGAGAGCGGCTGTTCTCGCGTTTTGACTTTTATTACCGTGGATAACTTCCGTTTTATATGATTGATTCAACAATTTTTTTGTAAGGCGATTGGCCCCATTTTTCGTGCGACAGAAAATGAGGGCTGATGAAACATTCTTATCTTTTAACAAAT
>JAAZFR010000184.1 GCA_012971835.1 Erysipelotrichia bacterium | reverse complement strand
ATTATACTTCCATACGCTGAAGTTTCAACGATGCCTTCTTATGCATTGGCATATATATTATCAAAGCAAGAAGACAGTTAATTATTGATAAAAACAAAATCGGAAACGCCAGAGACGGAAGAGGAAGAAGAGACAAACTAAAAAGGAATGCTCCTTCAAGAATCAAAAAGCCAAATCCAGAGAACACAGCCACAAATGCCGCCATGCTTTGTTTAATAACTTCGGCATCGCTTTTAAAATCGAAGCGCGGAAAGAAAACATTAATCCATGCGAAAAAGATTGATGACAAAATAGCAAACGAAACAATTGCCAGAAAACTAGCAAGTGTAACCCATAAATCTAGGCCAAGACCAATCGCCGCTAAAGGCAAAGTAATCACAATAACCGGAATTTCCAAAACAAGATTAAACATTATTTTAGCGCCCATAATTGTTTCCCCTTTAATGGGAAGAGTCTTAAGAAGCGCAAAATTTCGACCTTCTAGCGATAAATTGACAGCAGGAGTATAAACGGTGACAAGGCAAAAAGCATAAGCGGCTAGCAAAATATATGGTGCAAATGAAGCAATTTCTACAGGTATACTGTCTTTCAAGATTAAAACAGCAACTGCCATTATCACCAACATAATAAGACCGAATGAACAGTTGAAAATGTAAATGGGAGTCCCTACAAAGCGGCGCCATTCCTTCTTTAGAAGAGCAGAAAAGATTGGAGTCCTTTGTAGTTTTTTGCTTTTTATAATTATTTCTTTATTAGCAGTACGATTTTGATTGGTCCGCACACTTAGCTTTGAGATTATGGAAAGAAAAAGAGCGAAGAAACCAAGATGAGTTAATAAAAGGTACAAGAAGCTCAAAAGGTTATTTTCGTGTGCCGCAGCGGTAAACCACTCATTTGGCAAATAGACACTTGAAATAGCATCAATAACCCAGACTGGTATAAACGAGCCTTGTTCGGCATTTATGCCACCAATCATCGAAATGACAAAAATGGTAAGAAACAGAGCAAACATCAAGATCGTTTGAATGAGGTTTGATCTTTTGAAGTTTTTGGATATTCGGGCAATTAGCAACGATAGGAACGACCCTAAAATAATAGCCGGTAAGGGAAAAAATAAGTAGCCAATTAATAGCAAGATGAAACCAAGAAGATTAAAAGGAACAAAAATGTAATAAACGATAAATAAAGGCAAGGTTAAAACGAAAGTGACAATATAGATGAAAACCATCATCGTACTTAATTTCGCAAGCAGAAGAGTTAACGGTTTAATGGGAAGTGGGCCAATTATTTCATAATCTTTAAACTGAAACAAGAAGCCATTAGCCTGCATAAGAGCAAACAGAAAACCCATGCCGGTTGAATATGACGCAATATAAAGAAGCAATTCGCGCTTTAATCCCATCGCATAAAACATCATTCCCGACGAGAAGCCAATGCTCAAAAACGAATAAGCAAACAAAAGGACAAATAAGAGAATGCGCCCCTTTGAACTTGCAACTTTACTGCCAAATAAACGCCTGACACCAAAGCTTTCTTTCAAGAAAACACGCAATAATTTGAAATACACTTATGCAATCTCCATAAAGAAGTTCTCAAGCGAACGATCTTTTAATACTTCACTTGTCTTGCCGTCAGCGATAATCTCGCCTTGTTTGATAATGGCAATTTTATT
>JAAZFR010000183.1 GCA_012971835.1 Erysipelotrichia bacterium | reverse complement strand
TATATACTTATTTAGCGTTTGGGGCTGTAGCTCATCTGGGAGAGCGCGTCGTTCGCAACGACGAGGTAGCGAGTTCGATCCTCGTCAGCTCCACCAAACATTTGAAATTCCCCCCATTTATTGGACCAAATCCGGTCATAATAAATGGGGGTTTCTATTTTTTGAATTCTCAAATTGAGTTATTATGAAAACGGAATTTAAACGCGAGGCAAAATCACAACTTTTTTCGCAAAGGAGAAGCATATGAAAACAATTATTGTTACTGGCGCTAACGCTGGAATAGGCAAAGCCTGCTCAAGACAACTGGCTCAGCAGGGTCATCGCGTAATCATGGCTTGCCGAAATCAGCAAAGAGGAGAAGCGGCTCGTCAAGAAATAGTATCTGAAACCGGAAATGGCGAAGTTGTTTTGAAAATAGTTGATTTGTCTTCTTTGAGAAGCCTTAAAAATTTTGTTCAAGAAGTCACAAAAAATTATGATTGCATCGATGTTTTAATCAATAATGGTGCCGATTTCGATATTTCTAGAAAAGTAAAGATTATGACAGATGATGGCTTGGAATCGCAATTTGCAACGAATGTCGTAGCGCCTTTTTTTCTAAGCCTGAGTTTGCTTCCAATGCTTGAAAAAAGCCCTGCAGGCAAGATAATTAACATATCTTCAAAAGGTCTGATTATGTACCCATTTATTAAGTTAAACATTGACGATTTTAATTGTGACAAAAAGTACAATCCCGCTACGCAATATTATCAAAACAAACTAGCTTTACTGATGACTTCTATATACATGAATGAAAACTTGAAAAGTAAAACAAAAATTGCCGCTATCCGCGTCACTAACGTTAAAGTCGATGTTAATCGCTATCCCAATTTGACTGATTTTCAAAAAAAGCTCTACAATTTTAAGAGCAAATTTAGCATATCGGCTGAAGAAATGGCTCAATCATATGTTTCACTTGTCAATGACGATGATTTTGCTGGGTTTTATGTCGATGAGAAACTTCGAGAGGTGAAAATAGATAAAGGGGCATTTGATAAAGAAAAGCAAATTATTTTAGTGGATTATTTGCAGAAAATAACCGGATTGCAAATCTCCAAGTTCTAATATCTCGTTTACATTAAGTAAGTCCCTCTTATTAACTAAGTTTAGTAATGAGATAATACTAATATATTCCGTTTGAAGGCCAACTAGAGCATACTATTGACATGGAAATTACTTTTACTCCTAAACAATTACTGGAATTAAAAAAATATATTGATCAAAAAAACGAAAACATACTAGCGGCCGATCTTTTATTATCCTACCTTATCGAGTGTAAAAACCTCATCACAATCGACAAAATTAAGAAGATGATGGCTCGTGGTTTAGAAGAAGAGAAATCGTTTGCAAAAATCATTGCTTCTGAACTCTCTCCGAAAAATCCACGCATCGCTGGTTTGCTGATGGAGCATTTGAATCATTTCTGTGCCCTTCTATCAAAAGACAAATATGCAAATAACGAATATTATAAAAACATAGTTTTCCCTGAAGCAAAACATGGCAAATGGACTTTGACGCACGGTAAATATTTGCCGTTTGAAGGTTTTGCTTTGCGCGATATTATTCAAAAGGGTAAATACTTCAAGGAAATAACCAATCTTGGCTTTTTTAGTGAAGAATTTTGCTTTCCGTTAATTATGGAAAACGAGAAAACCTGGATGAGCGTTACTCCTCATGAAATTGAGACGATGCAAAGAGCGATTGAAATAGTTTCGGGGCAAGTTGTTGTACTTGGATTAGGACTAGGCTATTTTCCATATATGATTTCTTTAAAAAAAGACATTAGCAAAGTAATTATTATCGAAAAAGATCTAGAAGCCATCGACCTTTTCAATGAATACATTCTTCCGCAGTTTGCTAACAAGGAAAAAATAGTGGTTATTCACCAAGATGCCTATTCTTACATCGATCAATCGTTATCAAAGAGCGCGGCTGACTATCTTTTTGCTGATCTCTGGCAAAACGTGGATGATGGACTCGTTTATTATGTCGAATTAAAAAGGAAGGAAAAACTATTTCCTAAAACAAGATTTCTTTATTGGATTGAAGATTCTTTAATTGCGATGATTAGAAGAATAATTATTTCTATTTTTGAAGAATCTATTGCGGGATACACGCTAGAAAATTATCAAAAAGCCGTTACCCCTTACGATTGCATCTTTAATGATTTGTATGGCAAAATATTGTCATATAAAAGCAAGTGCAAGGATGATTTTCTTTCTTTACTAACAAATAAGACAATTCACGAATTACTAACAAAATAATAACTATATTATTATGAATGCCCTTTCAAGATGGTCTTTATTGTGAATATAGGTAATAATTAGTATTGCTGAAAAGGACAAATAAGATGAAAAGCATTCGCGAACTTTATCGAATTGGGCAAGGCCCTTCAAGTTCTCATACGATGGGACCACAGAAGGCTGCGGCCTTTTTGCGAGCGAAATACCCAAACGCTTCATCATACGACATTTTCTTATATGGTTCTTTAGCTTTTACGGGTCGCGGTCATTTAACTGATAAAGCCATTATTAACACTTTTGCGCCTCGGTCTTGCAATGTTACCTTTGATTACAAGACGAAGGTATCTCACGCCAATACATTTGACATTATTATTCACCAAAATGGTGAAGAGGATATAAAACATCGAATTCTATCGCTAGGTGGCGGAGCCATTTCGATTGATGGCGAAACGTTTTTTGAAGTAGGCGAGAAATATCAAGAAAAGACGTTTGATGAGATTAAGCGATTGTGCTTAGCCAATAAATGGCGCTTCTATGATTATGTTGCCGATCGTGAAGGACCAGAAATTTGGGATTATCTTGCTAAAGTATGGCGTCAAATGAAACTGACAATTGATAACGGACTTAATAACCGCGGCTTCTTACCGGGGTCTTTAAAAGTTTATCGAAGAGCGGGCGACTTATATAACCAATTTGATGAGTCGGAAACTTTAGCCGCACGTTCATATCGCTTGATGAGCGCCTATGCTTTTGCTACCGGAGAAGAAAATGCTAGTGGCGAAATTGTCGTTACGGCTCCGACTTGCGGTTCGGCCGGGACACTGCCATCTTTATTAAAATTTATGGCGGAACAATATCATTATTCAGACGAAGAAGTCTTAAAAGCTTTGGCTACAGCCGGTCTTATTGGCAATATCGTTAAACATAATGCTTCAATTAGCGGTGCTGAAGCTGGGTGTCAAGCCGAAATAGGAACAGCCTGCTCGATGGCTGCCGCTGCTTATGCCGAACTCCTAAAGCTCGACATAAATCAAATCGAATCATCAGCCGAAATAGCCCTCGAGCACAATCTCGGTCTAACTTGTGACCCGATTGGCGGATATGTGCAAATACCTTGTATCGAACGAAATGCTGTCGCGGCCTCCAAAGCTATTACGGCCACTCTTTTAGCTAAATATATCGCTGGCACGCACGCGATATCTTTTGATGCCGTTGTTAAGACAATGCTAAAAACGGGAAAAGATATGAAAAAAGCATATCGCGAAACGGCTAAAGGTGGTCTCGCTAGCCTTTATAAAAATATTAAAAAACGAAACGCAAAATTATAATTTTGAAAACTGATTGGTTGCATATGTTAAAATCTTAGTATGAAAATTGCGATTATCGGTGCTGGAGCCTCTGGACTTGTTGCCAGTATTAAACTAAAAGAGAAATATCCTCAAGATGAAGTGTTTTTATATGAGCGCATGGATTGTGTTGGTAAAAAGATTAAAGCGACCGGAAACGGGAAATGTAATATAGGTAATATAGGCACCCCATATCAAAGATATACCAACCACGAGTATGTGAAAAAGATTCTTGATGATTATAATCAAGAAGATTTTTTGTTAGAACTAGGCATACCGACTAAAACGATGAATGGTGACGGACTTTACCCAATTAGTGAATCAGCGGCTAATGTGGTCAAGGTCTTAGAACGAAAAGCGCAGTCACTCGGCGTAAATATTGTGTTAAATACACGGCTCATTGATTACCAAGTCGACAAAGAAAAAATAAAGTTGCAACTCGATAAATATCAGACAAATGTTGATCGATTAGTTATTGCTGTCGGGGGAAGGTCTAATCCCAATCTTGGTTCAGATGGATGTCTTTATGAGGTATTAGCTAAACATGGTTATAAAGTAACTGAATTGAAACCTGGTCTATGTCCCATCCGTATTCATGAAGATGTTAAACCTCTATTTGGTCAGAGATTTCATACGATAGCCAGCCTTTTTATTGATGGGCGGCTTGTTCATGAAGAATATGGCGAAGTAATGTTTAAGAAAGACGGGCTTTCCGGGATTGTTATCATGAATCTATCTTCACTTATTAATCGAAAAAAAATAAAAGAAGCGAAGATTTATTTAGCGGTTCTTAATAAAGATCAAGCGATAATAACCGTAAAAGATCTTTATCGGATTAGCCAGGGCAACATCAACCCTCTTTTATCCTTTGTTAACGAAGGGGTAGCCAACTATATTTATAAAATAGCCGAGATTGTGCCTGATCACTATTTTTCTTATGAAGAATGCCAAAAGATAGCCAAGATAGCCGCGGCGATGTCCTTTACATATCGTGAAAGTTATGACTATGAATATTCGCAGGTGACAATCGGTGGTGTAAGTGTCGATAATCTTAATGATGATTTGTCTTCAAAACACGAAGACCATGTCTATTTTCTTGGCGAAATCATTGATGTCGATGGTCCATGTGGCGGATACAATCTAAAATGGGCAATCGGTTCAGCCGCGAAATGTGCAGATTATTTCAAATAACTTAATATTCATGCCTACATAAAAACCCCGCTTAAGCGGGGTGAGTTTATGCTTTTTGAAGTTTATTTCTTCTCGAGCTTTTCGTCTTCATAATGAACGACAATTTGATTGAAAGGTATTTGAATATTGTGTTTATCAAATAGAAGTTTCATTTCCTTATTCAAGTCACGCGCAACCTGATATTTTTTCAACTCATAAGTGCGAGCATACATGCGAATGACCACTGAAGACTCCGATAACGACTGAACACCGTGATAATATGGTCCTTCAATTATGTTTGGAATCTTGGTTCGAAGATTTTCGATGTTATCAAGAATTATTTTTCAACTTTGCCGATATCCTTTGAGTAAGAAATAGATATATCACAGATTGCTGGTGACAAATTTGCAGAGGTATTAATCGTTTGTCTTAAATCGGAATTGTTAATGATCAAGACATCGCCATTAATATCAACTAAAGTGGTGGTTCGAACTCCGATTTCAGTTACTTTACCACGAAAACCATGGGCTTGAATTATATCTCCAACCTGAAACTGTTTTTCAAAATTATAATTTTGCGGATGTTTTTTCACCTACTTTTGAAAACTATTTTATCGGTGAAGCAGAAACTTTATACCAAACATCGAAAAATATTGAACAAGTTGGAGGGGCGCAAATTGTTTTTGCGACTTTTCTTCT
>JAAZFR010000182.1 GCA_012971835.1 Erysipelotrichia bacterium | reverse complement strand
ATCTGATAATTGATTACCAAAATTGCATTTTTCTTTTCTTCTTCGCTATACATTAATGTTCCTTTCTCATTATCTAACGCCTCGTGAGGAAGCGATATTGTTTATTTGTCATGTTTGTTGGAAGATGGCAAACATGGGCGTTAAATATGGCTTTATAGTTGTGATCGCTTTAATCGCGATACTTCCTTTCCTATGCTTTGAAAAACTTTTGCTTTTCTTTAATAATTTTAATAACTTCGTCGTCGGTTTTTGGCTCTTTGCCTTTGCCAAACAATTCGGTTAGGTTAATGGCTTCGTGTTCACCATCATCATCGTTAAACCACCAATCGCCATAGATGTCTTTGCGTATCATAATTACTCCTTTTTAATTATCACTTCTAATTTTTGGCACTCTTCATAGAGTTCCTTTTGGTATCGAATCAAATCGGTTTTGCTTGGATTATCGCCCAACTTTTCAGCAATGTAGCGAATATTGAACAACGCTATTTCTAATTTATTCATATACTAAATGCTATACAAAGTGATATCGCAATCGAGATTACAAGGATAGCGACAAGAATACCGCATAAAGCATATATCAATTTATCGGTTAGTTTCATTTACTTTTCCTCTCTTTAAGTAATTTATATTTTGCTAATCTTTTTCTGGTTCTTTCAGTATAGGAAGTGAAATAATATTGAGCAGTTAAGTTGTTATTGGCTATATGTTGTAAAAACTCATCAAAGTTTTTATACCATCCTATTACACACCGATTCCACACTCTCCATCTTCTACAATGAGGTAACCACTCAACAATCAATGTTCTTTTCATTTACTTGTCCTTGCTTTCTAATTGGGATAAAACTTTTTTGTAAGATTCAATGGATAAGTCAATAAATCGCCGTTTGTTTTCCAAATCAGCAATTATGGCTTTTGTTTCGGCAATCTTCTTTTCTTTGGCGTTCATATCAGTTCTAACTCTCCTCTCTCATTCAGTTTGGCGACATAGATTAGACCTTTATCAGTCCAAATCGCACCGAAGATTATATAATCGAGATTGATATTTTTACCATAATTTAATTGGTCTCTCATTTCTCTTTTCAAATCGCCAAATGAATAGCGAACATATTGTCTCGCTGTGCTATATGGGTATTCCTTTTTATTCCAAATCCATATCAACTCATCACACAATTCTTCAACAGTATCAGCCACTTTGTTTGTAGTTAACTTTGCCATTAGACTATTGTCATCTGCAACTAATATTCTTCCATCTTTAGTTCTAATGTATTTCATACTTTGCTCCTTTTCAGTTTATTGAATGTTCTAATTGCCATTCTTAATTTGTCTTTGATGATGGTAATACTATTATCTGCATTGATGATTTTGATGATGGCGTAGTATGGTTTACTATCGTATGGCACAACCTTCCAAAGTTTAATGTTTGGTGCTTCTTTGAGGATATAAAACTTTGTTCCTTTTGCGTTGTGTAGGGCTTCAAGGTTAATCATTGTTCATCGCTCCAAACTAATTTAATGAGATGCGATAATGGTATTCTATCTAAACATTGATAATGTCCTTCAGCAGTTCTTTTGAACCAATTATGAGATTGCTTATTCATTTCAACCGCATAAATAGTCTTCCCATATTTTAAGGCGATTTCTAAATCATCAGTAAAGAATGTTCCACGAACTAAAAAGTCATCTAACATTTCAGAATTTGTGCCATGAAATAAATATACTTTTGTTTGTGTTCCTTCTATCACCTTAACATAATTACTTTTTGGCTGAATTTCATTTTCATAAACAACCTGTTTACACCACTTAAAAATCATTCCGTTTTCACAATATGCTTGAAACGCAAGATAAGATAGCGAGTATAAATTAAACTTAACATTAGGCGTTAAATCGGGCGTTGTCCATTCAACTTCAACACCACACGCTCCATTATCAAGCATCTTAAATTTGGCACTTCTAATTTCAATATCTTCTGGTTTAATCATTTTTCATCGCTCCAATCTTTATCAAATTTTGTCCCACATTCACAGCAGTATTTATCACCGGTATAGGTTTCCATACGGCATACGGGGCATAGCCCACGCTCAACTATACCGTTATAGTGTCTTACGCCAATAGGCGTCACGGGTTCATTGCGTTTGAGTGCATTTTTTATAATATCTTGACTCTCGAAAATTTTTCCACGATGGTTTTCTCTGTTTCCAGCAACTGCAAGACTGACTAAATAATTTAACGCTTCTAATTCTTTGTTCATAAGAATAGTTCCTTTACTATTTTTTACTTAAAATTTCATCTAATTCGGCAGATGATTTAATGTGGTGCTTGGCTAATACATCTTCCAACTCACCCAGCGTGTCAATAGCCATAGTTAAGTTTCCGTCGGCGTATATTTCAATGTTCCTATATTCGCCTCTTTGAAGTTCATACATTTCTTTGTATGTAGGATTCTTTAATTCATATTTGCAAAAATAGTTGGTATCTACTTTTATTTTTCTTGTGTGCCTCATAATGTTTTCCTTCTTTCTTTTATTTTTCCGAGCGTCGCATTACTGCTTTTGTCGGTTTTGTCGGTTTTCATAAGCATTACGAAGACACCGGACGCTATAATTTTAATATCCACCACTCATCGAAACTAATAACACAATGATACCTGTAACCGTATATATGATAAAATAAGTTAAAAGTCCATATCCAGCACCGCGCCTAATGTTTCTACCACCGATGGCAAAGGCGATGATTAAACCGATAAGCCCTAATAAGAAACCTAACGCAAAGCCACCACCGAAACTGCTATTGTCAATATCGTTATTCATATTACTTACCTCCTTTCTTTTCACTTTTTATATAACTTGTAATTATCGCTGATGATGTAATTAGAAACGCAATGGTGCTTATAACAACCCAATTCAGCATACAAACCTCGATGTCTAATTCAATACCGTCAATAAGATAAGTTAGTGCAAAAGTTAGTGCGATAACCATAAAGAAGAATGTATATGTTGTTAAAAACGATATGACCGTTAGACATATACAATTAAATATTTTTTCTAATGTTTTCATAATTTTCCTTTCTTTTCTATTCTCTTGCTGACTTTTGAGCCAACAATGAAAATCACAATTAACCAAAACGCACACGAAGTTATGAACACAAACCAATCTAATAATGTGAATGTAGCATAATCGAAAATGTTT
>JAAZFR010000038.1 GCA_012971835.1 Erysipelotrichia bacterium | reverse complement strand
GTTATAATCTGCGTTATTAATTGAATAGTAGCTGCATCCATATTGTTTGTGCACCAATCATGCTTTTATTATATTATTATTGCATAACTTCATTAAGTTATTTACATTTTTTACTAGAATGAACTAAACAAGCACCAATGAAAAAAAATAAGCAAAAACCCAAGAATTACCGCGAATGCCCCTTTTGCCACCACATTCATAATGGTGATTTTGATATTTGTCCACGCTGCGGTCAACGAAGCGAAGGACCCCTTCTATCATCTCGTTTTCCGAATGTTATTCAAATTAAGTGGGTAAAACAAATCCTCATGTTTTTGATTGGCTGGGGTGGGTTAACTCTTGTCAGTATCATCGTTTCTTTTTTGTTTATTCTCTATGCCAACAATGTCATCGCTGACTCTATTGCCCGTGAAGCTTTCTTGACTTCTGATCAAGCCAATATATCGCTTAACGTTATTACTTATGCGACTTTATTGGTTGGCTTAGTCGCCCTTCTTTGGAAAGATGTCGTTACCGTTTTAAAATCATTTAAACGATTAAGAACCATTTTGCTCGGGCTTTCGTATGGTGGTCTTGTCATTGTTGTCGTCATTATTTATAACTTCATAGTTATCGCCACTGGCTATGAGATGAGTGACAATCAAAACGAAAGCTCAATTACGAACCTAATGATGAATTATCCCGTTATGTCCCTTATAGCGTTTGTTATTTTGGGTCCTTTAGTTGAAGAAATGACATATCGACTTGGGCTTTTTTCGTTAATACATCGTCTTAATCGTCCTCTAGCTTATGTCGTAACAATGCTCGTCTTTGGTGCTATTCATATGACTTTTAATCAAGATACGATTATCAACGAACTAGTTAACCTACCTTCATATATTTTAGCAGGAACCGTCTTAACATTTGCCTATGAAAAAGAAGGTTTTGCCGTTTCAACATATGCTCACATCACAAACAACCTCGTCAGCTTTTTGCTGACGACCATGCGCCAATAGGAGAAAAAAATGGAATCAAAACTCGAAAAAATGCAAAGGCTATCCAGTTTTTGGATTAAAATTATCGCTTTTGTTACCATGGCAATCGATCATGTCGGCATTTTTTTGTGGCAGCAGGCCGCCTCTCAGGCTGATGCCTTTTATATAGTTGGTTATGTTTTCCGGTGCATTGGGAGACTTTCTTTTCCTCTTTTCGTTTTGCTGTTAGTCGAAGGGTTGATACATTCAAAAAGCATCAAGAAATATCTACTTCGCTTAACATTAGTTTTGGGTCTTGTTTTAGTTGTTCAGGTAATAATGTATTACGCTTTTGATCCCGACATCGGAAATAATCCTTTTATCGATTTAGTAATTAATGGATTATTCATCTACTTGATTAGTCAAAAAGGATCGAAAAAACTTTTCGCTCTTCTTCCTTTGGGATATGTCATCCTATCGACAACTGTCAACCTTCTGGAGCTCAGTTCATTAAGTATTACTATTCAGTGGTTCCCCTTGTATTTAAGGATGGGATATTCACTCTTTGGTTTCTTATTAACTATTGCTTTTTACTATGCTTATCATCTCGCATCTAAAGTCATGTTCAACCATGAATCAGCGGGCTACGATATCGAAGTAAGTGAACTAGCAAAAATTCCCCAATATCGAAGTTTAGTCAACATTATTATGGCTATTGCCTTATTCGTTTTAAATGTCGTTATTTGGTTTTTACCATATGTATCGAGCCAACTTGATCTTTATTTTGCTGATGTTCAAACATGGTCAATTTTCACAGGCCTAATCATTATTTTGTATAGTGGCGCGCGCGGGTACGATAAAAAGTGGTTTCGTGTTTTTAGTTATGCTTTCTTTCCGGCGCATATCGCTTTAATTTCGCTCATTTTTGCCTTAATATTTGGTATATAGACAGAAGTTAGAAAGGAAATATAAAAATTATGTTAAAACACATTGAAAACCAGGAACAATTTGACGCTGTATTAAAAGAAGGAAAAGT
>JAAZFR010000181.1 GCA_012971835.1 Erysipelotrichia bacterium | reverse complement strand
TCCAAAGCTTATCGGCTTTAATTTTCCAGTTAAAATAATCCTTTGGATTATCCGGATACTTTTTGTAATGCCTTTCCAGCTTTTTCCCTAAATTTGATGAACGAAGAAGTGATATCAAGGCTTTGAACGAAAATTGCTTTGTTAGTACTCCTTTAATTAATTTATTAATAACGCTTCCTTTTACATCTTCATCATCAGACTTGAAAATAATGCTTTCTTTAAACATATAATCGTTGTCTTTCATCGTCATATCAACGGCGCCGATCAATGTCGCGCGTAGATTGGCGAAATCCGCACCTTCACCTCTTTGATACAAAGTATTGATTTTCCAAAGAGATTCTTTAGTGGGATATTTCCCATTCTTAAGGGCTTTGGCAACAATCTTGGCGGCGGGAGCGCATTGCACCCACGCAGAAGTAATACCTTCGCCATTCATTGGTTTGGTAAGACATGCGGCATCACCAATCACAAGAAAGCCATCGGTAACAAAACTAAATGGCGGTCTTCGATAAGGAGTGCAACCCATTTCTTCATATTGAAGTTTATACTCAGGAAGTTTAATTTTTTCTTCAAACTTGGCCATACACTTGCGGGCATAGTCGTATGAAAGATTAGCCCCAACCCCGACAATCGCACCGTTTTGCTTATGTTGAGGGGCAATCCAGCCTTTAAAATACGGCCAACTCGTACTGTATTCAACTTTGTCGGTGGGATTTAATAACTCGACATATTTTAGTAAGACATAGAATTTATCTCGCGGTCCGATTTCGAAGTTTTCAATATACGGATCTTTTATTGTTCTTCTAATTACAGAAGGGATCCCACTTGCATCAACAACAAGGCGCGCCAATATTTCCTCGCCTTGGGTTGTGACTATACCTTTTATTCGCTTATTTTCGTCATAGACAAGATGGTCAAAAGATGTCTCAAAGCGAAAGGTAACACCGTGTTTAATCGCTGTTTTTCTGAGCCTAAGAATAAAAAGAGGAAGATGCATGACCGCAACTTCCAAAAAACTTTTCTTTAAATAATTATCGAGGGCAGATTTTGAATAGCAAAGATTGAAATTGCGAACAAATTCTTCATCGCCTTCTTTAGACTCTTCAAGACCATAGTCTTTAAATGATTGGCGAGTAAAATGGAAAATATCTAATCGCTTCGAAAGGTTTTCTTCTTTGTCTTTATCAATAACCAAGACCTTTAAACCCTCTTGAGCCAAAAGGTTAGAAAAAAATGTACCTGCTGTGCAAGCCCCAACGATTATCACATCATAAATTGCCATTTTCGCGCCTCAATAATTATTATGTGCCTATGTAATTATTCTATACTCAAAAATGGATGAGACAAAGAAAGACTTTGTAACTAGTAGGTTATTTTCTGTTTCAAGAAGGTGCCTTCATCTAAATCTTGAAAGGCGCGATAGAGTTCTTCTTTGGTGTTCATGACAATTGGCCCGCCCCATGCGACTGGTTCATTTAAGGCTAAAGAACTAACAAAGAGAATTTGAGCGCCTTCGCTTTTTGTTTCAATAGTAAGGGTATCGCCTTCGCTTAATTTGACAGCCGTTTTTTCCTTGATGTAAACTCCTCCAACAACAATAGAACCAACAAGAGTAAAAAGCATGATTGATCGATGAGAATCAGTCTTTATGGTAAATGAGGCATGAGGATTAAGGTGGATATCATAGTAATCAAGAGGTTGATATTTACTTTGATAACTCGCCTGTCCTTCAAAAGAACCAGCGAGGACACGAAGTCTACCATGCGGCAAGGTGACTTCTTTAATCTGATCGGCTTTAACACTTAAATAAGCTGGCGCGACCATTTTATCTTTGGATGCTAAGTTTAGCCATAGTTGAACACCGAGCATTCTTTCGGAAGCTGGAAGTTTTTCTTCGTGCATAATGCCGGAACCAGCTGTCATCCACTGCACTTCGCCATCGGTAATCATATCTTCATTGCCGAGACTATCTTTATGAACCATTTTTCCACGATAAATATAAGAAATGGTTTCGATACCCCGATGCGGATGAAGAGGAAAGCCCGCGATATAATCGCGAGGATTAATACTATCAAAAGAATCGAGCATTAAAATGGGATCGAATACTTCGACCGTGTTTCTTGATAAGACTCTAACGAGATTAACACCGGCACCGTCGGTCGTTTTATAGCCGGTAACTTGTTTTAATACTTTGCGTTCCATATTTCACCTTTGTCTCTTATTTCATTATATAAGAAAACAAAGGCGAAAAAATTAGATTAAAACATTCTTAGCATTCGTCATGATGCATATGTTGATGGCAAACAGATCCGGTCGATTTTAAATCACCTGCTAAATAAGCATTTGCGGCATCTTCGGCTTTGCCTGAGGCGCCTACAATTACTTCGATTCCTCTTTCATTAAAAAGATCGATTGCACCTCCGCCCATTCCACCAGAAATAATAACATTAACGCCAAGATCAGCCAAAAATACCGGTAGGAATCCTGGGCGATGCCCAGGATTAGGAACCGAGATGTGTTTGATGATTTTCGCATTATCTGTTTCGTAGATATTAAAGTTTAGACAATGTCCAAAATGTTCTGTGACATTTTCGAGCTCACTAGCAATGGCGATTTTAAGCATTTTTTATCCTCCTTAAATGCATATCTCGTATCTATAACGAGTTAAATAACTCGATTGTAGCCTCAAAGACTTTGCTAACTTCATTCCCGGCTGGGCAATCGATATCCACGATTGTTTGACCGGCATTGACGGCGTGAATAACCTGTCGATCGAAAGGGATTTTTCCTAATAAGGATAAATTTTGCTCACGGCAATATTTCTCGATCATTTTTGAAATAGTTGAATTGACATCATGTCGATTAATTACAACTCCTATGGGAGTGAAAAATTTCTGGGCAGTAGCAATAATTCTTTTCATGTCGTTTAAACCAGATAACGATGGTTCAGCGACAATTAACACCATATTGACTCCGCTTATTGAGGCGATTACCGGACAGCCAATGCCGGGCGATCCATCAATAATAGCGATGTCGATGTCTTGTTCAAAGGGTTGCAGTTGCTTTTTTACTTCGCTAACTAACATTCCGGAAGTACCGCTTCCCATTTTTAGTTGGGCTGTGGAAAAAACACTCATTCCATCATTGTATAACTCAAGTTTACCATCCACGCTTTTTTCAAGGCCGATAGCTTGAGCAGGACATACATAACAACATACGGCACACCCTTCGCATGAAAGGGGGTCGACTAAATAATTACCAGATGAATCAATTGATATTGCATCAAAGCGACAATGCTGTCGACATAAGTTGCATTCCACGCATTTATCTATA
This sequence comes from Erysipelotrichia bacterium, assembly GCA_012971835.1. The sequence continues at coordinate 3,439 of JAAZFR010000181.1, read as the reverse complement.
TCAATTTTGGCTTTTGAAAGACCAAAATAAGGTTTAGCCTTAACAGTGGATTGGGGTTTTAAAATAAGATGTAAATTAGGGGCATCAACATCGCAATCGGCATATCCTTGGGCTTTCAATAATCGCACAAAGGCTCCAGCAATTGTTGTTTTGCCCGTGCCGCCTTTCCCACTTAATATCAAAAGACGCTTCATTTGTAATTACCTTTTTCAATCTCTGCTAATATATTTTGAAACATAGGTCGGTATTTAGGTAATTCGCGAACCAATATTAAGCCATTAGAACAAGTATTACCAATTTCTTCGCTATAAGGAATCTCGGCAATTATTCTTATTTTTTGATTCAAACAGTACGTTTTTGCTGGATTATCTTCGTCGCTGCACTTGTTTAATACTACTGCAAAAGGTTTTTTGAAAACGGAAACCAATTCGTGAACCATCGCTAAATTGTGAACGCCGAATATTGTTGGTTCAGCGATTATTAAACAAAAATCAGCGTTTTTAATGCTTTCCATAACGATGCACGAACTGCCAGGAGGGCAGTCGATAAAGACCTTTTCGTCTTCTAGCAATATCTTCTGCAGTATGTTTTTTATAATTGGGATTCCCGACGCTTCACCAGGATTAAGAAAACCACTGATTACGCGAACATCATTAGATTGACCTTCTTGAATAATTCCGATTACTTTATCTTTTTCTCTAATCGCGCCATTAGGGCAGACAAGCACACAGCCACCGCAGGAATGGCATACATCTTCAAAAACTATTAGTTTTTCCTGCACGTAAGCAAGTGCATTATATTGACAGAACTCTACACATTTTCTAGATCCATCACATAAAGAGGAAATGGCATATGGTATTTTTACTTTTACTTCTTCGGAATAACTAATACTTGATTTAAAAAACAGATGACCATTTGGTTCCTCGACATCACAATCAAGATAAGTTGAGCGAAAGGAAACGGCAGCTAAATTAACGGCCACGAAAGTTTTGCCTGTTCCGCCCTTGCCACTTAAAACAGCAATCTTCATAAATTAGTGGTGACCATGAAAGCCAGCATGAATATCAATTAAGTCACTTAGTTCATTTTTAACGAAAGCTTGAATGTTATTCTCAGCCGATAAAGCATGCGCTTTTTTAATTTTTATACCTGCGGCCAAAATTATTTCAGCTGCATTTTCTCCCAAACGTGGAGTGATTAATATGTTTGCTCCAAGATCAACAATGTATTGAGCCGCTTTTATGCCGGCTCCCCCTTGACTGTTAGCTGCTTCATTTAAAACGAATTTACTTTCATTAGTTTCTAAATCATAAACTAAGAAATATGGAGTTCTTCCAAACGACATAGAAACATCTCCATTTAAAGAAGAATTATCTACAGGAATTAGAATTTTCATATTTATTTTTCCTCTTCTTTATTAATTGAATTTCGTTGGCAACAGCCATGACGATGACGTCCGCAACCATTATAAAAACGTTCGTTTTCATCGTATAATTTGTAATCGCCACCTTCAATTTTCAAAATTAAACCATCAATCATTGAACGAGCTATTTTTGTTCTTGCGTCTTGATAAATCTTTTGCACTGTCGCACGAGAAACACCCATCTTTTCTGCGCATTCTTCCTGCGTCAAATGTTCGAGGTCGATTAGGCGAATTGCTTCGTATTCTTCAACCTTCATTAAAATAAACTCTGCTTGGTTTATGGATTTATTAAGTTGCCCAAACACATTCGCAGCAGGCAAACAGCACACTCTTTTCCATTTTCTTGGTCGTGGCATTATTGGTGTCCCTTTATTTGTTGTTAGCGAGTTTTTCGCTAATCAATTCAAGCTCTTTTTCTAATAACTGCTTTCGATCAAGTAACCATTGCTTTTCCGAGACGTTACTATTTGTATAAGAAAACATACGGTAACGGCGCCCGCGACCATTTCCTAATCTCATTCCATAGCCAGAAGAAAAATAGGTGTTATCTCTTGTCGAACAAAGGCCCATACCTCTGCCGGTCATTGAACCTAAACCATTCGGACCGGTTTCATCATTTCGTGGCATAAAATACCTCCAATGCATTTTTGGCATATGCTATTAACAACTCCATTAAAACATTGTTTCTGGCATATGTCAATAATATATCAAGGTAAGTTCCTGTATGATTTTTTATTATTTCTATTTAGAAATGATTGTTTGGGGATTTGGCGTCTTGATAACAAAAATTGAGAAATACTCATTTTGATCAGCTTTGACAGCATGAGGAATCTGTTTTGGGCTAAAGACAATGTCACCTGGACCGACAACAAATGTTTCCTCGCCGATAACGATTGTCCCTTTCCCCTCCATTACTTGAAAGTGAACATGAACAGGTGTTTTATGCGCCGGTACAGCTTCACCTGGTTCTAAAACAAGATTCATAATGTTCATTTCCGGAATGTTGACGACTTGGCGAGCTTTGACACCCCAGCCGCTTCTTTTGAACTCGATATTTTGATATTTAATTACTTCCATTTTTTTCTCCTTTGATGACCTTTATTATTATACGAAAAAGGAATGGTCCAAGCATTGATAACGATAAAAAATCTATTTGTACGCACTCGCTCGTCTATTTTGCTTGTCGGAATACATATTGTCATCAGCGGTTTTTAGGGCTTTAAAAAGTTCGGTTGCGCCGCTTCTTAAGATGGAACTTCCAAAAGACAAGGACAAATGGTAGTCACCATTGCACGAACGGTCGATATCGGCTTTGATGGCGGTTAATTCTTGCTCATCGGTGCAGGGAACAAGAGCGACAAACTCATCGCCTCCCATGCGAAAGACATAATCGACACGCGGAATGTTTCTTTTGATGATGGTCGCGGCATTAATTAAGATTTCATCGCCTTTTCCGTGTCCGTATTTATCATTTATGTCTTTTAGGCTATCAATATCGATAACGATAAGCCCTAAAGGCAGGTTTTCCTTTTGGATGATTGACTTAGTTATTTTTTCAAGATAGTGGCGATTATAGAGATTCGTCAGCTGATCGTGATAACTCAAGTATTCAATTAATCTTTTCTGCTCAACTTCTTCAGTGATATCGCGAGCCGAAGCATATAAAAATTATTTAAAAGGGAAGGATCTCCACTCCAAGTAACGATAGGTGCCGTCGAAGCAGCGATAGCGGTTAACAAATTTGTTCGTGATGTTGCGCGTGGTCAATATTTTTTTCATCTCGTTTGTCGTATATTCAATATCATCAGGATGGACAAAATACATCAGGGGTTTTGATTTTAAATATTCAATCGAATAGCCAAGGGTTTTTTCCCAAGCGACATTGAGCATGTAGAAAAAACCGTTTATATCAGCGATGCAGAGGAGGTCGAGGCTGACGGTAAAAAAGCGTTCTAACTCTTCTTTTTTTCTTGTTAGTTCGGTTGTGACTTCGACGAGACCGGTGATGTCGCGGGC
>JAAZFR010000180.1 GCA_012971835.1 Erysipelotrichia bacterium | reverse complement strand
TGAAACTAATTATCGATTCGGTTTCGGTCGCATCGATGCTTGAAAAAAAAGAAAAAGCCATTATCGCTAAAAAGGAGTAATTATGAATATCGCTCTAATACTCGCTGCTGGTTCATCCCAACGTTTTAACGCTGACAAGCTCAAACAGTTTTATGAAATTGATGGCCGCCCATTAATCTGGTATGCCCTTAATAGTTTTCATGCCGTCAAAGAGATTGATCTAATCGTTGTCGCCGTTCAAAAGGATGCCGTTGATTACATTAGCAATTTGATTCAAGATAGTAATTTTTACAAAGTAAAACACGTGATTATTGGGGGTGCTACCCGCCAAGAATCGAGTTTTAATGGTGTTAAATTCATTAAGACCATGGCCAAGGAAGACGATATCGTGCTAATTCACGATGCCGCTCGACCGTTAGTTAGCGAGGTAATTATTTGTAATTGCATCGAGAGCGCAAAAAAGTTTAATGCGGCCACGACTGCCTTACCAATTGAAGACACCCCTGCTATTTCATTTGATGGAGAATCAATAGCTTTTATGCCGGAACGGAAAAATGTGTACCGAATTCAGACTCCGCAAGCTTTTAAAGTCGGTATGATTTATATTGCTCATCATCTTTTAAAAGATGATTCGAGAAATACTGATGATGCCGGTCTAATTTTTAAAACTTTTATGCCCGTTCATTTAGTAATGGGTGATAAAAGAGCGATGAAAGTGACATCTCTTGAAGATGTTTATTACTTGCAAGCTTTGATTCATGGAGAGAGAAAATAATGGCTGTCGAATTCAAGGTCGGCGATATAATTGAAGGCACAGTTATAGAATTAAGAAAGTTCGGTGCATTGATGATTTTCGAACATGATATCAATGGCCTCCTTCATATTTCGGAAATTAGCGATCGTTTTGTTTTTGATATATCCCGTTATATTCAAGTCGGCCGCAATTATAATGTTAAAATTCTCGAAATTGATTCAAATAATCACTTTATGAAGGTCTCGCTTCGCAAAGTAACAATCGAAGACCGATTGGACCATAAAGCCCAAGCGCGTAAGCGCTCGCTTATTGACGAAGAAGATATCGATTTCGAACCTTTAAAAGAACAACTTGATACATGGACAAAAGAACAAGTTGAACAAACCCCGGAGGATGATGAAGATGCTAAAGGTTAATCTTGAAAACTTAATCAAACCAATCGATCTACTTTCTTATAAAGAAAAAGTTGCCAATATCGACCGTATGATCAGTGAGAAATCCGGGGCTGGCAACGATTTTTTAGGGTGGGTCGATTTACCGATAAACTACGACCGTGACGAATTTAATGAAATAAAAAAGTATGCCAAAGAAGTTAGAGATCATTTTGAAGTTTTAGTTATTTGCGGAATCGGCGGATCATATCTTGGTGCTCGTGCGGCTATCGAGGCTTTGCGAGGTCTTAGAAGTGATGATAAATTAGAGATAATCTTTCTCGGACAGACCTTTTCATCAGAATACACTTATCAAACATTGAAGTATCTCGAGAACAAGCGTTTTGCCGTTAATGTCATTTCCAAAAGTGGAACGACAACCGAAACTTCCATCGCCTTTCGCCTCCTTCGCGACCTACTTGAAAAACAAGGGGGTAAGGAAAAGGCTAGGAAAGCGATATTTGCTACGACTGATAAAGAAAAGGGCGCTTTAAACACGCTAAGCCAGAATGAAGGATATCCGACATTCATTTTGCCCTCAGATGTTGGTGGACGTTTTTCCGTTCTAACGGCCGTCGGTCTTTTTCCGATTGCCTGTGCAGGAATCGATATTGAACAGCTAATGAGTGGAGCCCAAAAAGCTTACGAAAAGTATGCAAATCCCAACTTAATGGCCAACGAATGCTATCGATATGCAGTGGCAAGAGATTATTTGTATCATCAAGGCAAAAGCGTTGAACTATACGTCGTCTATGAACCTAAACTTCTTCAATTAGGCGAATGGTTAAAACAATTATTTGGAGAATCCGAAGGCAAGAATCACCTCGGCCTTTTCCCGTCATCAGTGTCATTTTCGACCGACCTTCATAGCCTTGGACAATTTGTTCAAGATGGGTCACCGGTTTTATTTGAGACGATTCTCAATGTAAATAAACCCAAATACGACATCCTTATTCCTCATGATCAACACAATCTTGACGATCTAAATTATCTAACTGGCAAGTCGCTTAACTTTGTTAATGAAAAAGCATTTTTAGGAACTTTAAAAGCTCACGTCGAGACCGGAAAGGTCGACAATATAATTATTGAAATATCCGAGATGACTCCATTTATGCTTGGCCAATTATTTTATTTCTTTGAAAGAGCATGTGCTATGTCAGCATATCTATTAGGTGTTAATCCATTCAATCAACCTGGAGTAGAAGTCTATAAATCCAACATGTTCCGACTGTTAGGAAAGAAAGGTTATTAGTTGAATTAAACACCACATAGTGGTGTTTTTTTCTTGTTTTACTCTACTATTTGCACGAGAAATTATTGTTGACTTGCAATATATCAAATGATATATTAGTTAAGCACGCTTATATGGTGTCTTGTGTGGATGTTTAGCTCAGTTGGGAGAGCATCGCCTTTACACGGCGGAGGTCGGGGGTTC
>JAAZFR010000037.1 GCA_012971835.1 Erysipelotrichia bacterium | reverse complement strand
AAATGTGTGGCGATGAACTGCGCTGTTTATGATTTTGAGGAAGTAGTTGAATACGCCAAAAGCGTTATTCATAAATCGGCAATGCCGACCTTGTTTTCGAATCGCTATCTTGATGGCGAGTTCTTAAAAATGAATAACCCGGCCTATTATATTAAAACAGTTAAACCTGATCCTGTTTTTGTCTCCTCATGCCACAACGATTTTCTTAAGAAACATAGTTTTATGCTTAATGATGAACTGATGCGGCAAAATCTACCGCACCATTATCATTTTGAATCTACCTTGAAAGCTAAAGTCCGCCATGTGTATAATCTCGTCCTTCCAAATAGCGAGGAAGGAAGACGCACAAATGACGCGATGATTGCCTTCTTCTTACAGGATTTCTAACGATTGTTTAATAATTTTCATTGAAAATTAGTTTTGGTTGCGCGCCTTGTGCGGATAATATAAGATTTACTTGCTATGAAATTAAACCAAAACCAGACACCCTTTCTCGATGCTTTAATCAAATACGTTAATGAAAAAATATCTCCTTTTGATGTTCCAGGACATCATTTGGGAAACGCGGAAAACAAGTTCAAGGATTTTTTAGGTGGCAAAGCTTTTAAAAGCGATGTCAATGCCCCGATTGGTTTAGACTCATTACCACACCCGACAGGGGTTATTAAACAAGCACAGGAATTGATGGCCGATTTTACTGGCGCCGATCACAGTTTCTTTTTAGTCAATGGCACAACGAGTGGAATCATTGCTATGATCATGTCGGTTTGCAAAGCAAAAGACAAAATAATTCTTCCTCGCAATGTTCATAAATCAATTATTAGTGCCCTAGTCCTTTCTGGATCAATACCGATTTATGTTATGCCGAAAATTGATCGTCAACTCGAAATCGCCAATCAGCCCACTGTCGATGATTATAAACGGGCTATTTTAAGATACCCAAGCGCTAAGGCTGTTTTAGTTATTAATCCGACTTATTTTGGCGCGATTGCCGATTTAAAAGAAATTACTAAATTCGCACACGCTCACAATGTGGCTGTTCTTGTCGATGAAGCTCATGGTGCTCATTACTATTTCAGCAAAAACGGACCCATCTCAGCCATGGAAGCTGATGCCGACTTAGCTAGTGTATCCTTTCACAAAACGGGTGGCTCGTTAACTCAATCGAGCGTTCTACTTTTAAAAGGTGAACGCGTTAATCCAGTTGAAGTCCAAAAATCGTTGAATATTATAAATACAACATCGCCCTCCAATCTTTTGATTGCTAGCATTGATGCTGCGCGGCATTTCGCGGCGACAAAAGGACAAGAAACAATGGATGTTGTTTTGGAATTATCTAAATATGCACGCGAACAAATCGCGAAAATCAAAGGCTTTATACCACGTGGTCGAGAGCACTTTCTACAAAAAGGATGTTTTGACTACGATGAAACAAAGCTCGTCATTGAATTAGATCATCTCGATTTGAGCGGGTTCGACCTTTATTATCTTTTAAAGGAAAAATATCAAATTCAAGTTGAACTAGCAGAGACATATGTCATCTTAGGAATTTTGGCAATCGGCACTAAAAAAGAGCATTTGCGACACTTGTTCTCGGCTTTAAAAGAGATCAGTCATCAGCATTATAACCGCAATATAATATATCCTCGCCATAGCTTTAGTGTTAGTTTTCCTTTCTTGCTTGTTCGGCCACGTTCGGCCTTTTATGCCCCAAGCAAGCGGATATCGATTCTTGAAGCCGCCAATCAAATTTCCAAAGAATCAATTATGATTTATCCTCCAGGCATCCCCTTAATTATTCCTGGTGAAATATTCACAAGCGATTTGATTGAACGAATCAAAACATACAAGGAAACAGGTATCACCATGCTTAGTGATTATAGCGACGGGACCGTTAATGTCATCGATAAAGAAAACTGGAAGCGTTTCTCATCCTATCAGAAGGCTTATCTTGATTATTCTTCAAAACGAATCACAACGCCCCATAATGATGGATATATGATGCCTTTTGAAGGTGATGAACATCAAGCGACGTTTATTCTACTACCATTTAGAAAAGATACTTGGCGCTTGGGTGCAAAGCCAGCTCGCGATGCTTATAAGGAAGTCGTTCGCGCTATTGTTAAATTCGAACCAGTTGTCGTTGGCATTCATCCAAACATTTACGACGCGGTTGCGGGTGAGTTTTCTAATATAGAAAATGTCTCGGTAATAAAAGTAAAATACAACGACGCCTGGGCTCGCGATAATGCCCCGATCTTCGTTAAGAAGAGTTGGAAATTACGGACCGTCGACTTTCGCTTTAATGCTTGGCGGGGAGATGAAGGCGGATTGTATACAAATTATTATGATGATGACAAACTCGCCAGCCACGTTTCTAAAAAAATGCATTTGGATAGTTATTATATCGATGACTTTGTCCTAGAGGGCGGAAGTATCCACGTCGATGGAAAGGGAACTTGTTTAGTAACGGAAGCTTGTCTTTTGTCAAAAGGTCGCAATCCTCACATGAGCAAACAAGAAATCGAAGAAACACTCAAAACAAATTTAGGTGTTAGTAAAGTCATCTGGATAAAAAACGGCATTTATCAGGATGAAACAAGCGAGCACGTCGATAACATGGCTTGCTTTGTTAGACCCGGCGTTGTCGCTTTGGCCTGGACAACCGATCGAAGTGACCCGCAGTACAAATATTCCCATGATGCCTACAAAGTTTTGAAAAATGAAACAGATGCTGAAGGTAACCCTTTAGAAATAGTAAAAATAAAGTTACCCAAGCCAATGTATATGAATAAAGAAGAAGCTAAAGGTATTCGGGGCTCAAGATCAAACGCCAAAAAGCGTGAACCAAATATGCGCTTAGCTGCATCATATATTAATTATTATCAGGGTAAGAATTTTGTTATTCTTCCTGCGTTTGGCGTGGCTGAAGACGCTGTCGCATTTGAACAATTTAAAGGCCTTTATCCTGACAAACAAATCATTCAAATCAATACGAGAGAAATCTTGCTCGGTGGCGGGAATATTCACTGTATAACAATGCAAATACCGGAAGGAAGAAAAGGAGAACTTCTTTTATGAAAGTAGCCATTACTCAGTTAAAAATGTCGTGGGATATTCAAGATAACCTCGCAAAAGCTGAACAAATAGTGCGAAAAGCATCTGCCCAAGGTGCAAAAATTATTCTTTTACCGGAGCTATTTAAGACCCCTTACTTTTGCCAAAAGGAAAACTACGACTATTTTTCATTGTCCGAAGAATTGAATTCTTCACCGACGATTGTTCATTTTCAAAGACTAGCCCAAGAGTTAGAAGTTGTCTTACCAATATCATTTTTTGAAAAAGCCGGCAATGTGCATTTTAACTCTTTAGTTATGATTGACGCTGATGGAAAAAATCTTGGTTTATACCGAAAATCTCATATCCCAACTGGCGAATGTTATGAAGAAAAATTTTACTTTTCGCCAGGCGATACTGGCTTTAAAGTCTATAAAACAAAATACGGTAAAGTTGGTGTCGGAATATGTTGGGATCAATGGTTTCCCGAAATGGCCCGCAGTCTCGTTTTAATGGGAGCAGAAATCATCGTTTACCCAACTGCAATTGGTAGCGAACCCATCCTTCCAAAAGATTCAAAAGATCACTGGCAAAACACGATGAAGGGGCACGCTGCTGCAAATATTGTTCCGGTTTTGGCATCCAATCGTATTGGTACGGAAAGTGATAAAGATTCAAGCATGACTTTTTTTGGAGGCAGTTTTATCGCCGATGAAGATGGTAACAAAGTTATCGAACTATCCCGGGTTGAAGAAAATTTTGCTATCGCTGATTTTGATTTAGAAGCAATCAATAAAAAACGAGTATCGTGGGGTGTTTTTCGCGATCGTCGCCCCGATTTATACGCTAGCATCATTAAACTTGATGACTCAAAAGATAACTAACCAAGACTTAATATCTTTGTAAGTATTACAAAATAACCTTAAAAAAAGACTTTTTCAATAGCGAAGAAGTCTTTGTTTATTTGTTTTTAACTAAGTCCTCAATTTTCTTAAATGTTTCTTCAGATAATACATGCTCTATCAAACAACAGTCGCGGTCGGCGTTTTTCTCTGAGACGCCCAATCCGAGCAAATACTTCTTGATTGTTGTGTGGCGGTGGTAAACCTTTTTTGCGATTCGTTTTCCAGTTGTAGTGAATGCGATTTCCGAATATGGTGTTTTCGTAATAAAGCCTAAACGCATTAACTCATGAGTAGCCTTATTGACTGCTGGTCGAGAGACATTTAATTGTCGTGACACACGTGCAGATTCAAGCGGCTCTTTATTAATATAAAGAATATAAAATGCTTCTAAGTAATCTTCTATGGCCTTTGTGGTGTTTTGCATATTGATTATATCCTTAAACACGAACATTATAGCACCATTAAAATGTCATTACAAAATAAGTTAACCAATGTTAACAATTATGGTTGACTTATTGCCCCTTGCAACCTAATATAGATAGCGAGTCCAAAGGACAATGGAGTAGACAAAGTGCGTGAACGAAGAAGAAATCGCCAAAGAAAAGGAATAAGACTTCAACCAGGAAGTGAGGGGCATTTAAGTGACCTCGACCGTGGTCAAAAAGCGATTGTCCTTGATTTCCATAACGACAATGCCGCTTTACGTCGTCGTCTCTTGGATATGGGCATAACAAAAGGCGTCGTTGTCGAAATCAAAAAAATTGCGCCACTAGGCGATCCAATTGATATTCGTTTGCGCGGCTATGAATTATGCATTCGTCGTAAAGACATGCAGTCAATTGATATTAAGGTAATAGAATAAAAATGAAAATAGCTTTAGTCGGCAATCAAAATTCTGGAAAAACAACTTTGTTTAATACTCTCACGGGCACGAATCAAAAGGTTGGCAACTGGCCGGGTGTGACCATCGAGCGAAAAGAAGGCGTCATTGTCGGAACCGAGATTGAAATTGTTGATTTACCTGGTGTCTATTCTCTTTCGCCATATTCGACCGAGGAAGAAATCTCTCGGCAATTTGCGATGGAAGAAAAGCCGGATTTAATTATCAATATTATTGATGCAACAAGCTTAGAAAGAAGTCTTTATTTAACAACACAACTTCTTGAGCTGGACACAGATGTCATCATCGCTTTGAATATGTCTGATGTCTTAGAAAAAAGCGGAATCACGGTTAATATCGACTGCTTGTCAAAACGTCTTAACACGACAATCGTTTCAATTTCGGCCAAGAAAAATATTGGTGTTGACGAGTTGATTGAAATTGTAAAAAAAGGTAGTTATAAGAAGAATAAACACGATTTCATCTATGATGAAGAAATAGAAAATGTCATTTCTTCGATTGCAGCAAACATCAATGTTGCTCATAAACGATTTGCCGCGGTTAAAATCATTGAAAAGGATCGAGACTATCGACCACTTATTACCGAGGAAATCACGGAAAAGGTTTCCGCTCTTGAGAAAATGTATGAAATGGACAGCGAGCAGTTAATCGCCGATCAACGTTATCGTCATATTGTCCGTATCAAGGAAGAGTGCTCTACGCAAGTGGATAAAGGCGAAACAATTACTGATAAATTAGATCGTATCTTTTTGCATAAATACTTTGGTCTACCAATTTTTGCTCTTATTATGGCGGTTGTCTACTTTTTGTCAGTCGGATTAATTGGCGGTCTTACAGTTGATTTTGTCGCGGCTTTATTTGATGGCGCGGAAACAATCGAAATTTTTGGACGAGAAACGCCGTTTGCTATCGCAGGTCTTGGCCCATTGGTTGCGCAAGGATTAGAAAATATTGGGGCAAGCCCGTGGGCTATCTCGCTGGTGGTTGATGGTATAATTGCCGGTTTTGGTGCCGTTAGTAGTTTTCTTCCCCAATTAGTGATTCTCTTTTTGTGTCTCGCTTTATTAGAAACAACGGGTTACATGTCACGCATCTCTTTTTTCCTTGATCGTATTTTCAAGAAATTTGGTTTGAGCGGAAAATCGCTAATACCTTTCATTGTTGGAAGCGGATGCAGTGTGCCGGGTATCATGGCCTCACGAACTGTCGAAAATGAAGAAGAAAGAAAAATGACTGCTATCCTTACTCCCTTTGTTCCTTGTTCAGCAAAACTGCCGATTATTGCTCTTTTTGCTGGATACTTTTTTTCACAATTCGCTTGGCTGATAACACTTAGTTTATATTTCTTTGCGATTATTGTTATTCTTGTCTCCGCCATGATTTTGAAAAAGTTTGTGTATAAGAACTCTTTCTCGTCATATCTTTCCGAACTTCCAAATTATCATGCACCAAGTGCCGTTTATGTTTTTCGCGATGTTTCTGATAAAACATGGTCCTTTATAAAAAGAGCGGGAACTATTATTGTTCTTTGTTCGATTGCTGTTTGGTTTCTTGCATCATTTACCTGGACCTTCAATTATATTGATGGCGAAATATATCACATCGAAAACAGCATATTGGCTGGTATTGGTAATGCCTTTGCCTGGCTCTTTTATCCAATGTTAGGTGGGACGTGGTCTTGGGGGGCGACTGTTTCCGCAGTTCAAGGACTTATTGCCAAAGAGCAGGTTGTTAGTTCGCTTGAAGTTATTGCTGGTCTAGAAGGAAGTGGCGAAGCGATTTTCGAATCAGGTATTTTCGGCTTCTTCACGGGGTGGAGTGCTTATGCCTTCATGGTCTTTAATTTGTTTAGCGCCCCTTGCTTTGCTGCAATTGGCGCAATGCGCAAAGAACTTGGTTCAACAAAAGCGATGTTCAAGGCCATCTTCTTTCAAACAGGCATTGCTTGGACTCTAGCGACGATTATCGGCATGATTGGATGGATGGTAGTATGAACTGGGTAGATGTAATAATATTGGGTGCCGTTGTTATCCTTGTCGGTTTGATTGTCTATTATGGTTTTATCAAAAATAGAGAAAAAGGAAGTTGCCGCAATTGTCCAGAGGCAAACGGTACAAAGGCAAACCGCCTGTTAAAAGACTATAAGAAAAAGTTTAAGAAGAAAGATGAATAAGTAGGAAAGATGGAGATAAACTCCATTTTTCTTTATGTGGCCTTTGTTATACAATTTAATAAGAATATGGAAAAAACAAAGATTGCACTTGTTCTACAAGGTGGCGCTGTCCGAGGTGCTTTTACCGCGGGAGTACTTGATGTTTTTATGGAAAACAATTTGTACTTTCCGTATGTTGTCGGTGTCTCAGCGGGAGCGCTTATTGCACTTAATTACTTATCAAAACAAATTGGTAGATCGCGTTCCGTTGTTGTCGATTTCATGTCTGATAAAAATTTTGTCAGTGGCAAGTTTCTTTTCACGAAGAAATCACTTTTTAATTTTGATTACCTATTTGGCGAAATGGCCACTAATGTTCTGCCATTCGATTTTGAAGCATTTCAGCAAAGCCCCTCCAAACTTGTTGTCGCGGCGACTTCTTGTTTAACCGGACAACCCAATTACTATATTAAAGGCGAATGCGATGACTTTTATAAAGCGATAGCGGCATCGTCTTCACTGCCTTTTCTCAGCGCACCAGTATTTGTTGAAGGCGAGCCGTGCCTTGATGGTGGCCTATCAACGCCTATACCATTTCAAAAAGCGTTTGCGGACGGCTATGAGAGAATTGTTGTTATAACAACACGAGATAAAGAATACCGCAAGAATCTTAATAAGAAGCAACACAAAACGGCTCTAAAAGCTTTATATGGTAAATACCCCAACTTAATAAATACCGTCTTGAAATATCCTGCTAAGTATAACGAAGACGCCAGTGAATTAGAAGGTCTAGAAAAAGAAGGAAAGGCTTTTGTCATTCGGCCAGAAATTCCCATTCTTCTTAAAAGAACGGAAAAAGACAAAAGCGAACTATTAAAAGTGTATTTACTTGGTCGAAAAGTTGCTTCGGAATTACTTCCGAAACTGATAGAATATATGAACGATGAATAAAAATGACAAAAGCCGTTCTATAACAAGAAGTCGCGAAGTTGACCCCAAGAGTATTAAAGAATTCGTCGTTAAAGAACCAATTGAACTCCTGACTTTTCTGCTTGAAAAACATCCTAATTTATCACGCAATAACGTCAAAAGAATTCTCGCGAATCATCAAGTGGCTGTTGATGGCGCGCCGATTACCCAGTTTAATTTCATGCTGGCCAAAGAAGACATTGTAATCGTTTCAAAAAACAGAATCGCATATAAAAAAAGGGACAACCTTCCAATTATCTATGAGGATGAAGAATTTATCGTAATCAACAAGCCGTCGGGCTTATTAAGTGTCGCGAGTGACAAAATAAAAGGACGGACGGCATACCGAATGTTGATGGATTACGTTCAGCAAAAAGATAAGCACAAACGCATTTATGTTGTGCATCGCTTAGATGAGGATACCTCGGGTGTAATGATGGTTGCAAAAACAAGTGAGATTCGTGATCTTTTGCAGAAAAGTTGGGGAAGTATTGTAACCTCGCGTGGTTACTATGCGATTGTCGAAGGCGTAATGGAAAAGAAAGAAGATACACTTCGCAATTTTTTAGCTGAGAACAATCTTAATTTGATGTATGTAACCCACAACAAAACGGTGGGAAAAGAATGTATTACTCGATACAAGGTTATATCCGAAAACAAAGACTATTCATTACTTGATGTTCATATTTCCTCTGGTCGAAAAAATCAAATTCGCGTTCAACTAGGCCATATAGGTCATTTCGTGATCGGCGATGATAAATATGGAGAACCATCTGATCCGTTAAAGCGCCTCGGTCTCCATGCTTACGAACTATCATTTATTCATCCAATTAAGAAAAAAGAGTGTAAGTTTGTGGCACCGATGCCAGAGGAATTCAAATCATTAGTTTTTAAAAAAAGCAAAAAATAGTCGACTTTTGCGGTCTTAATATTCAAACCTATTTATATGGTTTGACTATCCGCTAATATCTAGATAAAATTTAAAAATGAGGGTTAATTTAGCTTTTTATGTCTTTTGAGTGGCTCCATAAATTTAAGTCAGCACTAATTTCAACCTTGCCGATGGTTGCCATTGTTTTGATACTGCATTTTTCTGGTTTAGCAAGAATCAGTGATAATCGTGACCTTTTGACTTTTTGCATAACGGCATTTATGGTCGCAATCGGTATGGGGCTATTTACTATTGGCACCGACATGGCAATGTCGCCGATAGGAGAATATATTGGCGCTTCAATAACAAGCCAAAGAAAAATCGGTTTGATGGTTTTTCTTTTCTTTCTATTAGGCGCTTTTATCGTTATAGCCGAACCGGATTTGCGCGTTCTTGTTGGACAAGTTCCGTTGGGTGATTCCTGGCTACCATTTATTAGTAATGAGTGGCTGATTATTATATTAATCGGAGTTGGCTTTGGCGTCTTTATGGTTATTGGAATATTGCGTATTCTTTTTCAAAAAAGTCTAGTCATTTGGCTTATTATTTTTTATGGATTTCTATTTGCTTTAGCCCTTGGAATAAACTACGTTAATCCCTCATTTATTCCTTTGTCATTTGATTCTGGCGGGGCATCAGCAGGAACAATAACTGTCCCGTTTATTCTCGCTCTAGGAATTGGTATTGCCACAACTCGTTCGGGCAAGAAAACGGATGAAGACTCATTTGGTCTAATTGCTCTTACTTCCCTTGGACCGGTTCTCGTTGTAATGATTGTTTCCTTTTTTATCGAAGATACTCCATTCACATATGCCCTTGATCAGGCGCAATCGTTTGGAACGATATTAGGGACAAGCGCCCTTAATGTTGCTTTAGCAATATTGCCGATTACCGCCTTCTTTTTTATCTATCAAGCAATCGCTATTCGTCTGCCAATTAAAGTGTTGATTCGTATTATTGCCGGCTTAATTTACACCTATCTTGGTCTTGTTATTTTTCTTACAGCTGTTAATCTAGGTTTCCTTCCAATTGCAAGAATAATTGGTGAAAGCATCGCTAATGATGGACCGGGATTAATTATTCTTTTCGGTTCAATTATTGGTATGTCAGCCGTCTTACTTGAGCCAGCAGTCCACGTTCTTGTCTCGCAAATAGAAAACATAACGGAAGGAACAATACGCAAGGGCGCTGTCCTTGTGGCCATTGCCATCGGAGCGGGTCTTGCTATGTCTTTTGCTATGATGCGACTTGTTTTACAAATATCAATCCTATATTTTGTAATTGCTGGTTATGTCATCGCCCTTACACTTGCCCTTTTTGTTCCTAAAATATATTCAGCAATGGCCTTTGATGCCGGTCGAATAACTAGCGGACCGATGAATTCATCATTTGTCTTGCCTTTTGCGATTGGAGCAGCGATTACCCTTTATGAAGGAGACGGACAAGATATAATGACTTATGCCTTCGGAGTGAATGCCTTAGTAACAATGATTCCCATTATTACTATTCAAGTACTTGGCTTATACGTTACTATTCGCGAACAACAACGGATCAAATTGGCTCGAGTCCGTTTCATTGAAGAAAACGATGACCAAATTATTCATTTAGATGAGGAAAAACAATGAGCAAAAAGGATAACGTAAATCAATCATCTTTGCTAAAGCAAAAAGATATGGCGCCAAAACCATATAATCAAACACACGCCGTATCCTATTTGAAGTTCTTTGTGACGGTTATTAATCATAATCACCACAAGGATGTTTTAAGTTTGTTAAAGAAATACGAAGTCGGCCTCAATTTTATTACTCATGGTCGAGGAACGGCCACTCGCGAAATTTATGATATACTCGGACTTAGTGATGTGCGTAAAGATATAATCTTTTCTGTTGTTAAAGCCGAGCGTACTGATGAACTAAAAAGCGAATTAGCTAAGATGTTTGCAAAAGGTAAAGATGCGAAGGGAATTGCTTTTGCGATAAATATTTCCAGCGTAATTGGTTTATCAATTTATAAATATTTGTCTAATACGAGGACAATAGGAGAATGATTATGGAAAAGAATGGACACGAACTCATCATTTGCATTGTTAACAATGGCTTCACTGACTTAGTAATGGATGCCGCAAGAAAAGAAGGGGCAAGAGGGGGCACCATTTTCCATGGTCGAGGAACAGGCAACCCCGAGATGGAGAAGTTTTTCGGTATTAGCATTTCTCCAGAAAAAGAGATTGTTATTATCCTTGTTGAAGCAGAAATAAAAGAAGCTGTCTTAAAGGCAGTGAACAAGGCTGCAGGCTTAGAAACTAACGGAAAAGGAATTGCCTTTTCGTTGCCCGTTAGTGATGTTGTCGGCGCTTAATTACATTATTGTCGTTTTAATTCCGGGCCTGTCCTTATTGGGCAGGTCTTTTTGTAGGGGATGGCCAATAACAACGGCTGACATAACGGTGTTTCCTTCAGGAAGACCAAGGGCGTTTAGCAGTTTTGGATGCCCGTTAATAATTTCCGAAATAGTGTAAAGAAAACAGGACCCCAAACCAAGTTCGGTAGCGGCCAGCATCATATTTTGAATAAGGCAGCCGGTATCACAACCGTCAAGTCTTTCACGATTAGCTTTTCCCGTTACAAAAATAACGAGAGGAGCGTGAAAAAACGGGTGCTTAAGAAGAATTCCGATTCGCATAATTTTCTTGGCTAAGTCTTCAATTATTGCTTCATCTTTGATGACCAAAAGCTCATAGCGACTATATGCCGCTCGTCCAATTGGCGCATGATAAGCTGCTTCAAGAATCAGCTTAAGATTCTCATCACTAACTTTTTCTTTGTCGAACTCGCGAATTGATTGTCGTCTTTTTATTGCGTCGAAAAGTTGCATATCATATTCTCCTATTCTTTATTAATGTTAACACAGTCTATTGTGTTAGAATATTTTTATGGCGCGAAAATGGTATCGATTTAAACAGTATATTTTTGCAAAAATGCCGTATCTTAAAGATCGGAATTCACTTTTTTACTACGCATTAATTCTCATCGGCATCGGCATTGGCTTTTATGGCTATGCCCTTTTTACTCAATATTTCACGGTTCCCCTAGGCGGAGACTATACGCAACAATATGTGGCCTTCCATTACAATTTTTATGATGATTGGTGGACATTTTTCAAAACGGGAAAATTTGTTTTATGGGATCACAATACTTTCTTGGGCGCTGATAACATAACTTCCAATACTTATTATGGTTTGTTTTCTCCGTTTCTTTTTCCGATACTATTGTTTCCTCGCATTTTGATTCCACAGATGATGGCCATCATGATGATTGCTCGCATGGTGACCGGAGGTTTGTTTTTCCGCCTTTACTTAAAACAACTAGGTGTTAAGGAGTCGACAGCGCGTCTTTTTGCCATTGCCTATGCTTTCTGCGGCTGGATTAGTTACTACTTATGGTTTAACAACTTCTTTGAAGTTATTTCCTTCTTCCCCCTTGTTTTATTGGGAATTGAAAAGATTCTTAATCGCGAAAAACCCTACATTCTAATTGTTGGTTTGTTTTTGCTTGGCATTAGTAATTACTTCTTTTTAATCACGATTTGCTTTTACGGTGTTGGCTATGCTTTATTTCGTTTTTTCCAACTTCGAAAAAAACACACACGGAAAGAAAATTGGATAATTCTGGGTTGGGGAGTCGGCGCTTTTGCAATTGGACTAATGTTAGCGGCCTGGATTTTAATACCAAATTACTTAAACGCAATGCAAGCACCTCGAGCTGAAGATGCGACATATTTGATTAGCTTGAAAGAAGCCTGGGCTAATAAGGATTGGGAAACCTTAAAAAACTTACTCTTCTACGACTGGGGAAGAAATAATAGCGGAGAGAGTGCTGACTACCGCGTTTTATATCCTTTTGTTTCCTTTTTCTATCCAGCTATTTCTGGTCGCTATGTTAGTTTGATACCTATTATTTCCTTTGAAAACATCAGCGGCAGTATTTTCATCTTTACACCGAGTATCATGCTCCTTTTTGTATCTGTTTTTAATACGATTCGAAAAAAGAAGTTTTCTCATTTGATTCCGATTGCCTTTTTT
>JAAZFR010000179.1 GCA_012971835.1 Erysipelotrichia bacterium | reverse complement strand
GCCAATGCATCGGTCGGTGCCATCAGCGCTCCCTGATCGTTTCGCAAATAATTTGCGTAAAAGCCCAATGCAGCCACAAGCGTCTTTCCTGTTCCGACATCACCTTGCAACAGACGATACATCAAGCTTCTCTGATCCATATCCTTGACGATCTCCGCCACAGATTGAATTTGGTCGTCAGTTAATTTATATGGCAATGTGCGAATAAAACTTTTCAACTTGTCGCGATCGATAAATTGCTTCTCGTTTTTAATTAATTCCTTATTTTGACTACGAATTATTTGGGTCTTTAAAGAGAATAGTAAGCATTCCTCGTATTTTAAGACACGTAACCCTTCATAAATATCTTTCGCTGAATAAGGGCGATGAACAAGGCGTAACGCTTGTTCTTTATCAAGCAAACGATACTTTTCCCCTAAATCTTTAGGAACATCGCTTGTAATCGCTTGCTCTTTATTTATAAAGGCTTTCTCGACTAACTTGGCGAACTGGTAATTAGTAAGCGCCATCGGAAGCGAATAAACAGGGCGCAAATAATCGCCTTTCGGCGGTTCGCCCTTTGTGAGATTAATCATATTAAGTTTGTTTTTGTAATAATCATAACTTGCAATTAAAGTATAAGTGCTTTCGCTATCTAACATCTTTGTTAAATAAGGGCGATTCCAAGCCTCGACTGCAAAAGTATTGCCTTTAAGAGTGGTAAAGGAAAAACGTGTGACCTGGGCTTTAGAAAAACGCGAGTTAACTGGTGCTCTTGTGACTTTACCGATCAAAACAACTCGCTCTTTATCTTCTAAAGAATATTCTCTTGTTGGCTCGAGATTATCATATTTGCGAGGTAGATGAAAAATAATGTCTTCATAGTTATATAAACCCATGTCATAAAGAGCTTTATTTATTCGTGGAGATTTCGAAAATTTCATAGTCATATTTTAGCAAATACAAGGCGCGTAATCAAAAGAGACATCGACCATTTCTCGCTCATAGAAAGGTGGCTGTCAATATATTCTTTAAACTCTTTCTAATATAATTAAATCTTCAATAGCCGACAGTTGAACGGCTGCGTATTTATTAATATATTCGCCTGCATATTTGCTTTGCAAGGTTTTTTCTATCCTGAATTCTTCATGTTCTTCGACGAAGTCAGCGTATTTGCCACATAATGCATATTCTTCTTCGGCCGAGAGACGATTTAGCAAGATAAGGACATAATCAATTTCATTATATGTTGCAATTTCACATTTCGCAGTTGAAATTCCATATAAATATTGATAGTTCATCGGTGTTATAAGTTGCCCTGATTTGAAGTAGTCTTTTTGGGGCACACCATTTAAAAAACGCCCTTCCATTTTAAAATTGTCACCGTATCTTTGCGACATAACTGTTTCATAACTAAGATTAGGTATCGCCTCGACTTTATTGTGTCTTGCTTTGCAATATATTCTTTCGGCCGCTTCTTCTTGATAAGGCAAGAAATCATCGTCCATGTTTTTCTTAGAAAAAGTGATTGTTCTCGTTTTGAAAACCTGAACGAGTTGATAACCGGAATACTCGTATTTAATCGAGTCTAGATTATATGTCTCTTTCCAGAGTGCACTACTCATTAATTGCTCTTCGTTCATACAAACGCTAAGAAAAGCAGTAAGCATCTTCCCATCAATTATTGTAGAATCTTCGCCAAAGAACGGAGTAGAAGACTCTGTTCGATATGATTCAGCATGAAAGTCTATTTCCTCTTTCGCTAGGTCTATTGAATTGAGATTTAAATAGATAAGTGTGTATACTTCGCTCAATGAAGAATAATTGGCAATAAAACTATCAGACGAAATATCATTATTAGAGCCGCTTATTAGACCAACAAAATTTACAGCTTGCTGTGTGCCATCTGTCTGAACCATCGATGAGTTTTGAAGAAAAAAGGAAGCGTAAATGTTATATGGTCTATCTTCAATGTTATAGTTTGCAAAAACCGAGCTATTATCTAGCTGACCGATTGCTCCAACACCATTGCAAGATGATATAATCGTAGTGCCGAAAAACAGAAGCGCACAAATGCAGGTTTTTACAAGATATTTCTTCATTCATTTTCTCCTTTCTCAGTTTTCTTGAACGCACATGTTGGTTGATGAAGGTTTAAGAACTATAATTCACAAGGATTTTGCGATATGCATATAGAAGGTCGCAAAATTACTGTGACAAAGTATATATAGTAACTAGGTATCTATCTTCAACAATATAGAAATCAGCACGATATAGTGGGGCTATGATAGTGCCTATTTCTACAAGATTCGAAATTGGAGAGCCATCGGGCGCCAATGTTTTAATAAATCTATGCTTGCAGATAACGCAGAGAGCAGAGTGAGCCTTAATATGATGATATCCACATACACAATCCACATAATGAGTAGATGAATTCCTAAAAGTATAAGAAAAAACATGATTCGAGTGTAATCCATCTCCGCATCTTTCAATTCCATCAATAACGTAATTATTAGTATGGGAGTGGTTTTCAAAAATACCAAAATCGTCAATTGCTAAATAGCCCCGTATTGCATTATATCCTAAGTCTTCAATACTTATATGGGTTAGATTTGCTCCAAATCCAGAATTAACAATTAAAATAACATTCCCATTCACAATTTCGTAATCATAGGCAACACATGCGTGATAGTTCAAGATTCCTTCCCCTGGAGTCACTTGAATTATGCTAATAATTACTGGCTTGTCTTCTAGCAAATAGTTTTCCATAATTTCGCCAACGTAATTCTCTGACATAGACACAAATTCCGAATATAGGTCTAATTCGTTGATGTTTGTAAGTTTCGCTGTCATTGATAAATTTGTTGTACTGTAGAATCTTTGAAGTGCGAGTTTTAATGTCATCATCGTAGAACCAGTTTGATACTCGCTAAAAGGAACTGAGGGAATGAAGCCGGCATGATAGGCTTGGATTAATGCATTATGAAAATGATAATTTCTTGTATTATAAACATACACGCCATAGTCTTCTGCCCCCGACCATGATTCTCGTAATACACCAGGCGAGGGAAAAGTTGAAGATGTCAAACCATTTGCATAACTTGTTCCGTTTGAAAACACTAGAGAATCTAATTGATCAAATCTATCGAAGTCGTTTGGGATAATATTATCGTTCAGAAATGTATCATAATATGATAAATATTGTGATAAAGCTACATACCCACACGAACCTCCCTCATTAAAGGGAGAGTACTTATCTAGATTTCGAAAATATGTATTCATGTTTATTGGATAATCAGGGTGATAATACTCACCATCCCTCTCAATATCCGTAATCGGTATTGGTGAATGATCAAATGCAATTACGTCATTTAAAGAATCATTTTTCATCTTCAAACCGCAATTTGCCATCTCAACACAAAAAGTACTTCCCAGTATGAAAAGTGGAGATAAAAATTGTAGTAATAAATTTATCATGTCGTTCCCCCTTCCATAATACATAATTGTCTTATCGCATATATGCGGCATTTTTTACAACCATACATCAATTTTTAGTCACATAATGATGAAAGCACTTAAAAATGAATAATGATAAGTAAATTATCGATTACATACATTAGTAGCATTACGAATATAATTATACTTAAAAAAACAATTTACTCAAAAAAAGACTATGAAAATAATAAGGGCCGTCTATTCAACGCCAATCAAAAATGAATAAACTGGTTGCTGACCGCGCTTAATATCAATTTCTAACTCGGGATATTTTTCAAATAGTACTTCGCTTAATTGGGATTCTTCACTATCGGAGACATCTTCGCCGACAATGACGGTCAATATAGCTGAGTTATCATCCACCATTGATGCAACAAGACCATATAATGCTTCAATCTTGTCTTTAACACAGACAACAATTGATTTATTGCGAAATCCCATGTAATAACCTTTTGTTACATGTATACCTTCGATATCAGTATCTTTTATGGCATAAGT
>JAAZFR010000178.1 GCA_012971835.1 Erysipelotrichia bacterium | reverse complement strand
CAATTTTCGTCTTCCAGCCCAAACCATTATTCAGGCAGCTGGAAAATTCAAAGAATCGCGTTGGTCGAATGTTTTATATATGGTAATTGAAGTGATTTTTCTCGCTATTTTGACTCCATTTTTTGGAGTTAGTGGTGCTCTAATAGCAATGATTATCGCTTCTTTGATTAAAGGTATATGGTTTATCATTATTGTTGAAAAACACGTATTCTCTAAGCTTTATTTAAAATCAGCATTACGCTTTTTTCAAGGTTCAATAATTATCGCCGGATGCTTTTTAATCTTCCAATATCTCATTAATGTAGAAATACTGACCATCCCTTACTTTATTATGTGGGGTTTTATTCTGGTCACAGCCGTCTTTATCATTGTGATTGCTACAAATTTTATTGTCGATAGCAACCAATCTATCAATATCATTAGACGCATGATATCTCGAAAACGAAAATCTTAAATTTGGTGAATGGCAATTAGGGAATCAAAGTTCATCAGATGTATTTTTATTCTTTTAAGCAAGAATATTTCTAATATTGTATAATTTGTTTTATAAATGATTTGCGAGTATTTATCTTATGATTAATAAATTAAGAAAATTTGAAATAGTTATATACCCGCCCCCATTATCGCAAATTGAAAATGGAGCACTTTTTGTTGTCGAGGATGCACCTTCAAAGCTTGTTCGCTTTCTTAATAGCGTTAATAGTAGACACAGCTACTTCAAGGGGTTAGTGATTCACAATTTTGAAAGTCTTGAAAAGAACCGCAATTTCTCTCATTCACAATTTTTGTCTATCCTAAACTCCGATTACGATGGCCCAATTATTATTAATTCCACGAGGTGCTCACGCGAAGTATTAAAAAAATTTGTTGAGACATATGACACAATTGTCACGAAACGTGTAGTTTTTGTTGTTGATTCCTCGCAGGAAACGCTTTCCGAACTGGTTAAGTCAAAACAATCATATATAATCAACCTCAATCAGTTTTGTGGTTATTTAAGAAAATTCACCAATGAGAAGAGATGGGATAGAAAATCATTAACTAAACGAACTACCCAAATGAAAATTGTCTTCCGAACTATATTTACTGTTTCGACAATGGTTGCCTTTGTCTTTATGTCATTGTTTGGCTCATCAATGCAATCAACGCGACTAAGTTCAATTCTAGAGTCAATGACATATTTTATGAGTACTCAGCCTATAAATTCTAGAATACACGCCACCTATATGCAAAATTATGAACTTGGTGATGAAGACTTTGCTAAAAGCCAATCAGTTTTTCAATTATACCAGCAAATGCAGGTCAAAGGCAGCAGATACCAGTATAATAATCACATTGAAACTTATCTTTTGTCTGGAAGTAGGAATCAACCAATCCAGTATAAAGCGTTTCTTAATGATTACGAAGATTATCAATTCGAATCAAAAATCATCGGTCTCAGCGCATACTCAAATCAAAATAGAGTATTAATGGAAACCATTCGTCTTGAGCAGTATTTGATTACGAAAAATCCATCCCACTATCCATTGAGTGGAGCGGAATCCACATATTTCATGCCATCACATATTGCCGATAATTTAATTGCTTTGAGTTTTACTGATGACTTGACAAATTACAGCGATTTAATTGGTAAAACAATTACTGTTTCTTACGATGATGAAGCCGGGACATTTAATAGCGTGATGTCGATAAATAACATTTTTTATACTACCCATACTGAGGAGAATATTGGCCTGCCTATCAACTCGGAAGATCAAGTCAATCATTATGGAGCAGTCGACAATAACTATGGACAATACTTAACAGACACCATTGGAGATTTTGGCGTATCGACGACACGTCAAGCCCACACATTATTTGGGACGACGTTTTGCTTTGATTTCTATGGCCGTAACAAACTATTAACGATGATGATAGATGATGTATTTGGCAGCGATTACGCAAACGATGGAAGTTACATCGATTTCTTTTATAAAGGAAGGCAGCTTGCCGATTATGGTCTGGATCTCTATGTTATTAATGATATATATAGCGAGTCGCGTAATAGTTTTTTTGGAGCAAAATACATATATTTAGGTTTGTCGCTGCTATTTTTAGTCGCATCAATTGCATCTTATATAGGGATATGTCGAACTGATAGTAAGATGTTTGTCGAATCAGCCTTTAAAAAAGCAATTAATCTTCTAATATTTTTCATCCCGCTTATTACTATGCAAATAGTATTTTTGTCTGGTTTAGTTTTATTCGGTCACACATCACAAAATATATCTTATTTGAATATGTTGGGTTCTGGTTTTTCGCTTTTCTATACAATTATTATTAACCTTTTGTGGATCTATGGAATTGGAAAAAAATCAACGAAAAAAATGGATAGATTTGAAAGAGAAATGTATGAAATTACCATTTAATCTCAAAGAAACATTTAAAAAATATGGTAAGAAAAAGTTTGTCTCGTACCTTTTGGTTTTAATTAGTATCCTTTTTTCATCCTTCTCCACAATGGCGCTTTCAGGCAGATATCCACTAAATTATATTAATATGGCAATTTATTTCGTATCTACAGTAACAATAATTTATTATGTCGTTAGATATGGATCGGTAAAGCTTGATCTTTATTTCGCAT
>JAAZFR010000177.1 GCA_012971835.1 Erysipelotrichia bacterium | reverse complement strand
CGTGTATTCTTTTTTTGTACTTAAGATTTATTGTTTAATGAATATGTGCTGTTAGAAATTTTTGAAGATGGACCGCATCCAACCAAATCTAATGAGACATTGATCTCGTAATTACACCTAACAGCCAATAGGTCTTAATGCAAGTTGAGAACGTCCTTGGTCGTGAATCTTAGAATTCGTCATTCTGAATGTTCCAACTTTTTAAAGTGATGATTGAAATCTGTTTAAATCCAATTGAAGCTACGACTTCGTACAAACAAACGCGATTAGATTTATCACTGATAAAAGCCTTGCAAAGAAATAAGGCCGGAAAGGAAGAATATGTTTCAAAGAGAAAACAAGAAAGCATGCGTGTCTTTGGATGTGTCAAAAGGTTCTTCGCATGTTCAGGCTTTCTACTCAGTTGGACAGAAAGCAACGGATGTATGTGTTATCAAACACACCAAATCTGGTTTTGAAAAACTAAACGAAATCATTGTTGCTTTAGAAAATTCGACAGGCGAAAAGTGTGTCGTTGTTTTTGAATGTACTGGTGTTTATTCAAAACCAGTAGAGAATTATCTTCAGAAGATTGGAAAGAAGTATTTCCTGATTCCCCCGCTATTGTCTGCAAAGGTGAGAAAAAGCGATATCCGCCCAACAAAAACGGATTCTAAAGATTGTGAAACCATTGCTAATGTTTATTTTTTAAAGAAGCTTAGACCAGCAAAACCTTTTGAGAAACTTCATGATAAACTCAAATCTTTTTGCTCTTATTATTTATTTCTTATCAATAGAACATCGTGCATGAAAACGAAATATAGACATTATCTTGATAATGTGTTCCCAAGAATTGATGAATATTTTAACGTTTACTCTCCGTTTTTTATGGATTTAATCATTAAAAATCCAAATCCTCAAAAGCTTAAAAAGAAGACGGATGAATTTCTTTATAAGTTCATCACAAGTTACGATTATTTTGGGAATGGTAAGGCCACGGTATTTATTAATTCATTTCATAGATATTTTGAAGATGCCGCGATTGATATTAACGAAGATGATGCTGCCATTGATGTTCTTTCCTCATCTGCCAAAAAGTTAAAAGAAGATATGAAAAGTCTCGATGATTTGCTTGAAGAAATAATCCTTCTAGGAATGAAAACAGAGGAGTATAAATACCTCATCACCATCCCTGGAATGACTAAAAACACCGCTTCAAGAATCGCTGCTGAAGTATCAGGCATTGATCGATTCCCAACGGCTTCTAAATTCATTGCTTATGCCGGCATTGATCCTACGGTTAAGGAATCCGGAAAAATGACTGGTGAACATCTACCCATCACTCATAAAGGTAATCAAAGACTTAGATGTTTATTTTATCTAGTTGCTTCTGGAACATCTAAAAGCAAATCTGAAGCCAATCCAGTAAGAGATTTCATCATCAAAAAGAAAAGCGATGGGCTTTCCGCTAAGGCCGCCATCATCGCTGGTTGTAACAAACTCGCTAGAATCATATATGCGGTATGTTCTAAACGCGAGCCATTTTCATTACAAAACCAATAATATTATACCCCACTAGTTAAAATGAAAAGGAAAAACAAGCCTTCTCGGCCCTTTTTGACATACTCATATTCCACTCATATAATTTCTGCTTGCTTTTTTATCCAATCTCTATGAAGAATCGAGTCTTTAAATGATTCACCGTGATTATTAATCATCATGCTCACCATTCTTCTGATCTGCGCGTAATTCGGACTGTCCGAAATGTCATAGCCAAGAATTTCTCTGGTATAGAAATCGATAATCGGCGAGAGATACAACTTCCCGACGCTTATCTGAAATTGAGTAACGTCTGTTCCTAAAATCTCATAAGGTCTTGTGGCCCCAAAATTCCTTTCATAGAAGTAGACATTGCTCTTGTCATTATATTTCTTGATAAGAAGTTGGTTGCGGCAGATCTTTCCAATTTGTCCTTTATATGAACGATAGGCCCTCTTTCTTGGCGTGGCGGATAGCCCGAGCTTCAACATTATTCTTCTTACTTTCTTGTTGTTAATAACAAGACCTTGTCTTTTGAGTTCCAAAACAATGCGCGGCCTTCCGTATTTTCGGTGATTATGTTCGAAAATCGTTCTGATGTGATCTTCTAACTCGGCATCTTTGTTATCTTTATAGTTAAAATTCTTAATCGCATAAAAATACGTACTCTTATTTAGAATCGCAATTTTGAGAAGAACATGAAGTGGATACTTCTCCCTAAGTTCCCAAACTACTTTGACTTTTTCCTTTGTGGTTTGCTTCTCTTTAGAATTAGGGCGTACGATTTTTTTAAGTATTCGTTCTCGGCTTTCGTGTATTCAAGATCTTGAAGCAGCTTCTTGTATTCCTTTTCCAAGACCTTATCGTCGTGATGCTTGTAGGCCTCTCTTGCGAATGTATCTTGAATGGCCACTTCCCCTTCGCTTTTATATTTTTGATACCAGTCCCTGACGATATTAGCATTCGTCATCATCAGTTCGATTCCGATATCTCGATACGTTTTATTATTCATTTCCATATCGTGAATGGCCCGGAGTTTTGTTTCCCTCGCATATTTTCTTCTTTGATTGTCTTCTTTAAAAGCTTTTGAACCCCATCGTTCATAAAGTCTACAGGCATACTTCAGTCCCGTAATCTCTATATGATATTTTTTAGATATTTCAGAGAAGGGAAGACCATCATCAAAATGAAGTCTGGCGAATTTTAGCTTTTCTTGTAGTGTGAATTTCATGAAAAAAGTCCCCTTATATTGTACCTTTCCTCGGTACAAAATATGGGAACAGTTTCAACGATTATGGTGCCCCCTGGCAGAATCGAACTACCAATAGATCCTTACCATGGATCCGTTATGCCACTTAACTAAGGGGGCGTATGCATGTGTCTTTAAAAGACAGCATTAATATAATCTTATATTT
>JAAZFR010000176.1 GCA_012971835.1 Erysipelotrichia bacterium | reverse complement strand
TTTCATTTGTCTCAAATATTGCCTTAATACAAGGTAATCTATCTTGGGCTTCATTTAAGGATAAAGTGGTATTTCCTACAATAAGTATCAACTTTTTATTATTCTTCTGACATTTTTCAGCGACACCTCTAATTACTTTTCCCTGAAACGATTGTTCATCGAGCTTTCCTTCACCAGAAACGACATAGTCGGCATCCTTGACAACATTATCGAAATCAATAAGATTTAAGATCGTTTCAATTCCAGATTTGAGCGTTCCCTTCGCAAAAGCAAGGATGCCCGCTCCGATACCACCAGCTGCACCTGCTCCTTTGTAACTTGATACATTGATATGTAAATCACGTTCAATGACTTTCGCCAAGTTTTGGAGCCCTTGATCGAGATCGATAACCATTTGTAAATCTGCACCCTTTTGAGAAGAATAGACATAAGCAGCGCCCTTTGAACCATAAAGAGGGTTATCGACATCACACATACCGATAATGTTTACATTATGTAGAAGTTTATCGGTTAGTGAATTATCAATTCTTGCAATATTTTTTAGCGTTCCGCCGACGGGAATGAATTCTTCGTTCTTTTTGTTATAAAACTTTGTTCCTAAGGCTGAGAATAAGCCACACCCTCCATCGTTAGTGGCGCTGCCACCAAGAAAAATATAAATCTTATGACACCCATTCTTAATCGCATCTTTTACTTGTTGACCTAATCCATAAGTGGTGGTCTTGGCGGGATTTAAATCTTTGATTAATGTTAAACCCGCACAAGAGGCTGTTTCGATATAGGCACTTTTGTTTTCATCATTATAGTATTGTGTCTTGATGTCTTGAAAATATGGGTTCTTAGCGATAATTGATACATATCGCCCTTTAAGTGAATAAGCAATCGCCTCTAAAGAACCTTCGCCGCCATCAGCGATCGGAAGATACACACCTTCAATATTTGGATACTTATCTAATTCATCTTTAAAAAGATGACAAATGTCGATAGATGATAATGTTCCTTTAAAAGAATCGGAGGCAACTACAATTTTCATTATTATTATTTTACCTACTTTTCGTTAACATTTACAAATCAAGAAGGGTTTATGTATATAATTAATATATCAATAATCTTACTGGGGGATAACTATGGACAAAGTTAAAGCCTTTTTTGCCGAGATTAAACTATTTTTGATAAGAGCCCATAAACCATTAATTGTTTTAGGCTCTTTTTTAGTGGCAACCTTTTTGTGTGTCGGACTCGGCGATGGCATTCAAAAGGATTGGGGACGTGTCGAAGTTACAAGCGGCATGATTAATTCACGAACTGTTGATGGTGAAGACTATTCAATGGGCTATAAACTATACGTACCCAAAACAGCAACGCAAGACCAACCGGCACCGGCTGTATTATGTTTACATGGCTATCAAAACGATCATGAAACAAGTGCTGGCTTTGCGATTGAACTGGCTCGTCATGGCTATGTTGCATTAGCAATTGATGCGTTTGGTCACGGGGCGACGACAACCGGTATTGCCTCAAGAGGCTGGGTTAATCATAAAGTATCTAATGTTAATTACGGCTGGGATTCTAGCGAAGATGGAACATATTCTTTTATTAGTGGACCTAATCGTTACAAAATCATGATGAATTTTTCTAATACTGATTTCTTCATCGACAAGTATTCACAATCAATTGATCCAAATACCGGTGAAGTCATCACTGACGAAAACTATATAAAAGACGCTTCGATGGGTGGTATAGCTGCCTATACTTGGTTAGCGACCAAATCTTTTGTCGACAAAACAAAGATGGCCGTCACTGGTCACTCGATGGGAACATGGGCTTCGTGGTCGGTTTCCGCCGCGATGTGTGGGGCAGAACTAGAAGGTATTGACATCACACCACGAGCGACCATTTTACAAGCTGGCGAAATTTTTAAGACAATGCGCGATGGCGATGGCCGTATGGCCTATGACATAGACGAAGATGATGTCGCTGACATCTATTGGAATAATCCCTTATTGCTATCTGCAAAGTATGATGAGTTCAATATGTTTAGAGATTATCAAACGCCACCAAATGGTGATTTAGTTATTCAGGGTGAGCCATCACGAAACTTTTTAAACCCTGGCACGGGCGAAGATCCGGCTTGGAATAAAACTTTCCATGAAAATTTTATATTAGGGACCTCGGTGCGTCGAAACCTTTATAACACAAATCATCGCCTCTTAACTCATAATCGTCAAGCAATTGCCGATACCCTCGAATGGGTTAGTTTAGCAAGCGGTGTTGCTTTATCAATTGATCAAAATAATCAAACCTTCTTAGTAAAAGAATACTTGGTCTTTTTTGCGATGCTCTTAGCGATTGTCTCAGCGGTAACCGCGATTATGGTTTTTAAGCATATTAAGTGGTTTGAACCCGTTTTTGCCGGTATTTCGCCGCGAAGAGAAAAAGAAAAGACGGGATGGAAGTGGTGGAAACCAGCCTTATTAACAATGGCGATATCCGCCGTTACATATCCCTTTATGACCCAGTTAGGACATGG
>JAAZFR010000036.1 GCA_012971835.1 Erysipelotrichia bacterium | reverse complement strand
TATTTGCTGGCAATCCAATTTTCCTGCAAATCAGTATCTGACATATCTTCAACATTTTCGAGAATATATGAACTTTGCGCTGACACAACAACGGCTTGCGATTTAATAATCGGTTGCCCTGGAAAGTAAACATTGTCTCCTTCATCGAAACCGCCTGATGCGCGGACAGTAACGAGACCCGATTCAGTGGCTATGTAAGTATTTTCTTCAGTAAGAATGAAATCGCCATCAGCAAACTTAATCTCAGTTTGATAAGCAGAAGCTGTCCAGGAAACTGTCAGTCCATCGCGTTCCAAATCTGACAATGAAAGTAAAACTGTCGAATAAGCAAAGGGATTGCTCTCTTGACTATCGGCATAATTAATACCATCGCCTATTGCTTTAACGATCACCGAATAACTACCGGCTGCGTTTGCAAACGAGTAACTTGTTGCTACTTCGAAACTTCCCTCGTTAACTTTAACTTGATAACTTGAAGCATTATCGATTGCAGCCCATGTAAGGCCATCTCGATTTTCGTTTAATGATAAGACCGGTGTTGGTAACTGTTCGGCCTCTATTGTCGATCCTGAATTACTATCAGGTGTTGATATATCTGTCGGATTAGAAGTTGAATCAATATCCGATGAAGAGCCTTCTCCTCCATCACAAGACGGAAGCATAAGACCCATGATGATGAGTGTGATGATCGCAGTTGTCCTTCTTTTCATTTTTCCTGTCCTTTCGTATATGGATATAGAAGTAAGCTAGGGTATGCGCGTAATAGTGTTTGCAAAGCGCCCTAAAAGCGATTAAGGGCTAGTAAGCGTTTACAATTCCATGTTTATTTTTGTCTTTATTTAAACTCTTAGTCAACCACATCTAGATATTTTTACGTAAACAAGCTAATTGTTTTTGTAAACACAAAATTAAGTTTACATAAAAGAGGAAAAAGTAAAAAGATAAAAAAGAACACTATTTGCAAAGTATCACATACATTCAAGTAATACTTGAAATAACTTTGTGAGCGATTTCACAGAGCCTATTACTCTCGTTTGCTGAAGGTCCTTGTTCACTATTTTCATCATAAGAGAAGCCATGTGCGATAAAGTTTACGGTTCTAGCGTCTTCATTTGTGAAGAATTCATACCATAACGCTGCAAGTAAATACCGTCCCTTTTCATTCGCGTGAAAACCATCCCGATTAAAGACATCGCCGTATTTTTGGCGGGCAAGTTGAAAAGCATCCGCGCTAGGAATAATCATCTTTATTTTTAAAGTGCGGGCGAATTGTATATATGCATCGCGCACAAACGCATACATATTTTGTTGATTGAAGTTATATTTTCGATATTGTTCATCGCGATAATAGTCTGCATACGCCCACGTTTGATGGATTACAAATCTAGCGTTCGTTAATGTACTTATTTCCTTGTATAATAACTCACCTGGTTTATAAGTCTCTATCAGGCCACTATTTCCGCTATTTTGTTGAAGAGTAATGTAATCCCAATTCTCATCTTTTAACGCTTGACGTAG
>JAAZFR010000035.1 GCA_012971835.1 Erysipelotrichia bacterium | reverse complement strand
GGCTAATTGCCTTTTGTGCATTAGTCGGGTCTTTCAAACCATTGCCAGTGACGATAAACGTCACAGATTCATCAGGTTTGATTAAACCAATATTTAGAGCTTCTTGGACACCTGCTAGGGCTGTGACCCCTGCTGGTTCTCCAAAAATGCCTTCCAGGCGCCCTAAAAGCGCCATACTCTCTAGTATATACTTATCGCTGACACTTATGAAGTGCCCCCCACTTAATTTAATAGCATTCATTGCTTTATTGGGGTTACGAGGAATGCCTACCGCAATCGAATCGGCGATTGTATTCTCATCAGCCTCTTTTAAGTTTTCGTTATTTTCATAAGCCGTCACAAAGGGGGCGCAGCCCGAACTTTGCACACCGAGAATGCGCGGAATGCGTTCAATCAAGCCCAGTTTTAGCAAGTCATAAAAGCCTTTGTACACGCCACCGACACTACATCCATCACCAACCGAAATAGCAACCCAATCTGTCGGTTTAAAATCCAACTGTTCAGCAATTTCTAAAGCGACAGTTTTTTTACCTTCAACAAGATGAGAGTTAATGGCGGCATTACGATTATACCAATGGTATGTTTCGATAGCCTTGCGCGACAAATTGTACGTATCTTTATAATCACCATCGACACAAATGACCGTGGCGCCATAAATAGATAATTGGGTTAGTTTGCCAATCGGAGCTCTTTTTGGAACAAAAATAACACTTTTTAAACCCATGTGGGCTGCTTGACAAGCCAAACTCGAAGCGGCGTTGCCGGTTGAAGAACAGGATATCGTTTTTGCTCCCGCTTCTATCGCTTTTAAAACAGCGACACCGCTGGCGCGATCTTTTGTTGATCCGCTTGGATTTAAGCCTTCATCTTTAATATAAAGATTCTTAACACCTAAATACTGAGCAAGTCTTTTTGATTTGTATAAAGGTGTCCAACCAATACGCAACATCTCGTGGATGTGTTCGGAAGGAATACTCATCATCGGGGCATAGCGCCACATCGAATAATCGTGATTGTTTTTGAAATAATCAAGGTTGACAGTCTCTTTTAGTTTTTCATAGTCATATTCAACATCGAGAATGCCTTTGTCACCACAATGGGGGCATGTATAAATCGCTTCCTCTGGTGAATAAGTGCGACCGCATATCGTGCACCGATAGTCTTTGAATTTTTGCATTATTTCACCTTCTTTATTTAATTCCCTTAATGAACATCGACATAATATTTGCGCATACTTTCCGCCGATATTGTTTATTCGAACGCTGATCATCAATTGGTGAAATCATTTTATCAGTCTCTTCTAAAATACGCGGCAAATCGCTGATAATATCTTCAATTGGGCGGTTTTTGAGTGAATTTTCGAGGGATATGCTTCGAGCGACCATTGCTGCAACTGAGCCAAAAGCCATCCGTATATCTGAAACTAATCCAAAGTTGGTAAGATACATTCCCGCAAAGGAAACCTTACTAATTGAGTCGGCTCTTCTTCCGCCGACCTTGACCCACTTATAATTAGTTAGAGGAACGAGCGGAATAATAATCTCCTTAATTAGTTCATTGCTGTGAAGATCAATGCGGCGAACGCCAATAATGAAATCTTTAACTAATAGGGTTCGCTCTTCTTCAATACTTTTCAAAACAACCTTAGCATCGAATAAATATAAAGCGAGAAGGCTATCACCAGCAGGTGAGGCATTGGCGATGTTACCCGCTAATGTAGCGCTATGGCGAATACCCGGGCTTCCGATTTCCTTGATGATGTCACGAAGAAGATTGGGAACGATTTCACTTCTTAAAATGTCTTCCAGCTTTGTCGTTGCGCCGATATGAACAAACTTCTTGTCTTCACTTAACTTAATATAATTAAGTTCATCGACATTTGCCATATAAAGAACATCCTTCGTAAATTTAGGAGGCGTGCCTGCCGAAGATCTTTTTTGAATCATTAAATCAGTTCCACCCGCCATAATGTGAAGTGGACCTTCATTTAAATGTTCTAGTGCTTCCTGGAGATTATTTGGAATAATATGTTTTACCATAATCCTTCTCCTAACTTAGCAGCCAACTTAACTGCCTTGATTATCATGTTGTAACCAGTGCATCGACACAAATTACCAGAAAGACCTATGCGAATTTCTTCATCGGTTGGATGAGGGTTTTGCGATAAGAGACTCTCGGCGGCCATAATCATGCCCGGGGTACAAATTCCACATTGCGACCCGCCCTCAAAATGCAAAGCATCTTTTAATATTTGATAACGTTTCGTGAGGGCTAAGCCTTCGATTGTTAAAATCGTTTTGCAATTGGCGTTGGCGAGGGGGAAACAGCAACTATTAACAACTTTCCCGTTTACTAAAACGGAACACGCACCACATTCGCCTTCCCCACATCCTTCTTTTGTGCCGGTTAAATGAAAATGGTCGCGAAGGACATCGAGCAAGCGCAAACTTGGATCAAGATCCATTTCCACTTTTTGATTGTTTAATACAAATTTAATCTTGTTCATCTTTTAATAACTCCATGATGTATTCTGGTGTGGCAGGAATTCGATTCACTTTGCGTTTAATCGCGTTTTCTATTGCTAAGGCAACAGCTGGGGCTCCACCAACTAGTGTTAGTTCTCCTACTCCTTTAGCGCCATACGGACCATAGGGGAAAGGATTATCCATTATTATCGTTTCCATATTTGGCATGTCCATTGAAGTCGGAATAATATAATCCGTCAAATTCTTTTGTCTGAGTTTGCCTTTTTCGTGGCGCATTATTTCTAAATAGCCGTAGGCAACTCCTTGAGTAATTCCTCCATCTGCTTGGCCGATAACCATTCTTTCATCGATGGCTTTACCAACATCATAAACACTCCAAATGCCTTTCAGTTCGACTTCATAAGTAATGGGCGAAACTTCGACTTCAACTATGTTGACACCCCATGAATAGGCTGGATAGGCATCGCCGTGAAGAGCGTGTTCATCCCATTTAATAAAATCGGGCTGTTGATATTTTTCAATTATTTCCTGGCATTGGCCAGACTTCCATTCATCTTTTAATTTTTTGGCGGCTCTTGCTAATAATCCGCCAACAATCATCGTGGTTCTAGAGGCAACAGTCGGACCAGAATCAGGTGCAAAGTCGGTATCAGGATTATCAAAGATAACTTGATCATTATCAACGTCTAAAGTCATGGCGACAATGCGTTTGAGTGAGGTTTTAGCCCCTTGCCCCATATCAACGGCAGCGATATAAACGTGGACGATATCTTTTTCGTCTTTTACTAATCTTACGCGTGACTTAATGTGTGTGCTTTCGCCATCGCCAGTAAATCCACAGCCATGGAGAAACCAGCTCATGCCAATGCCTTTAAATACTCCTGGTTTAGCGTATTCTTTTGTCTTGCGATGATAATCGGATATCTCCGTTGCTTTGGCTATCATTTTATCCATAATAATCGGATCCCGGAAAGTACCGCTTGTCGATGTCTTATCGCCTTGCTTAACCAAATGATTAATTCTGAATTGGTAAGGATCGACACCTATGTCTTTGGCAATGTGATTCATAAACATCTCAATGGCATAAATCATCTGCGGTGATCCAAAACCACGGAAAGCTCCGGTCGGTACAGTGTTGGTAATATAGACGTCGCCACTGACATCGAGATTATCAATCGTGTAGGCGTTCGTAACCGCAAGCATTGAGCGGGACAAAACAACACCACTTAGCCCAACATATGCTCCGCCATCAAGGGAGACATGGGCTTTAATGGCAAGGATATGATTATTGTCATCGAGCATAGCTTCCATCGTTATTTCTGATGGATGACGCTTTGTCGTAACGAGCATATCTTCTTCGCGCTCAAAAATCATTTTGATTGGTTTTTTAATTTTGACAACAGCTGTCGCTAGCTGGCATGCCGTTGTAGAGGGGAATTCTTCTTTGCCGCCAAAGGCGCCGCCAACGGCAGGTTGCAAAACCCGCACTTTGTCCTCGGGATAACCCAAAGTATTAATAACGGCATTCTTAATATAATAAGGGCACTGCATTGAACCAATAAGTGTAACTTTACCGCCTTCATCCAAATAAGCAAGCATCCCCTGCGGTTCAATGTATGCTTGTTCTTGATAGCCAGTATAATAAGTTTCTTTGATTGTTCGCTTTGCCTTTTTAGAAGCTTTTAAATAGTCGCCTTTTGCAAACGATTTATGAACAAAACTGTTCACGTAATCAAATACAGCTTCTTCTTCCTGATAATCGATTTTAATATTTGCTATGATGTCATCGATAACCTTCTTATCGGGTCCGACAACTAGTGCGATTGGTTCGCCAATATAATTGACCTTGTCGACAGCAAAGACGGGCCAGTCAGCAAAGATCATTTTGACATAGTTTTCTTTGATAACATCTCGGTGGTCGACATAAAAGTATCCATCAGGCATTTTTGGAATCTGAATCGAAAGGATTTTGCCTCTCGCAATTGATGAACGGACTGTTTTGGCAAATAACATATCGTCGAAAACGATGTCCGAAACATATTTTGCTTGTCCAGAACACTTTTCTTCGTGGTCGACTTTTGGTGTTGATTTCTTCGGATCGAACATTACTTACTCCTTTTCTTCCATGACAATTGCCCCAGTCGGACACTTCACTGGACAAAGTCCACACTGGAAGCATTTATTCGGATCAAAGGTTATGACGTCCTTCATTTCAATGGCAAAATATGGGCATATTTTTACACACAACATACAGCGTATACATTTTTCAGGAATTAGGTAAGGAGTATTCCCTTCATATTTAACTTTGTTAACAAGTTGTGTGTCGATAACTTCTTGAATCGAAGAGAAACCATTTCTTTCTAAGGCCTTAGGAAGGTCTTCGATAATTTTGGCATATAACTGCTTGCCTTTAAGCAAGGCCGCCGAAAGCATTTGCACGCCACTAGCGC
The DNA here is from genome assembly GCA_012971835.1 of Erysipelotrichia bacterium. The sequence goes on along the minus strand of JAAZFR010000035.1, from coordinate 1,085 downwards.
CGGCTAATAAAAACTCGATTACATCATCGGCAGTGGCAATTCCACCAACACCAATCACCGTTAATGATGGTTCTGCTTGTTTGATTGTATAAACAGTAGCTAAAGCTAGATTCTTGATAACTGGTCCGCTTGTCCACACAAAACCTTTCTCATTTCCGTAAATGATACGACGCTTTTTGATATCGATTTTCATCGTCGGTCCAAGCGAATTGACAGCTACTACTCCATTTGCCCCGGCTTCCTTAATGGCTTTTGCAAAACCGGAAGGATCAGGAATGTGCGGGCTTATTTTCATGTAGAGTGGTTTTTTGGTATGTTTACGAATCGTTTTGACAGTTTCGGCAATGACAGAGTGATCGGTACCCACATAGTGAGTGGAAACTTCAAAGGCATCAGCAAAGCGATCAAGCAAAGGAATCAATACTTCCATGTCTTCTTTGCTATAACCAACGCTGACAATTAAGGGGCGACCATCATTGACGGAGACAAATTCCGGCAAGAATTCCTCAATCCACTTTTCTTTGTTGTATTCACTCCAAAGTTCGCTGTTCATAATATATTCACGGTCGCCATAAATACAAGGGCGAGGAATATGAGCGTCTTTAGTCGAAATCGTCTTTGTGACAATTGCTCCACAGCCTGCGTCTTTCATAAAAACCAAGCGTTCAGTGTCACCGACGAGAGGCCCTGCTGCGGGCATGAGGGGATTAGCAAGTACTAATCCATCGAATTTGGTTGTTAAATCCATTATTTTTCTCCTTTGATTCTATTCCATAACGAATTGGCAATTTCTGTGCTCTTTTCAAGTTCCAAGATTAGCTTCTTATTCGTCAGTTCGTAATTTTTTACGACTTGTTCACCAGCGACGAAGACGTCACTTGGTTTAAATGAGTGCATCATCGCATAAAAAAGATGACCAAGAGCATTGCTCTTATCAAGATTCGTCGGAGCAAAATAAGGCACTAATAGCATATCGGCTTCGTAACCCGCTTCAATGCGCCCGAGCTTGACACCAAGTTGACGAGAGACATAGTCATAGCCATTATTAATCATCGCCAATAATTGACCTAGGCCAAAAGCAGTAG
>JAAZFR010000175.1 GCA_012971835.1 Erysipelotrichia bacterium | reverse complement strand
TTTTTGTGTTGATATGTCGATGCTAAAATACTATATTAGTATAGCGATATGTCCTCTTAGCTCAGCTGGATAGAGCAACGGCCTTCTAAGCCGTAGGTCAGGCGTTCGAATCGCCTAGAGGATGCCACTAAATATTGATAGGATTGATATGAATCAATCCTTTTTTATTCATTAAGAATAAAGAAACAAGTTAATAAACTAGCTTAAAACGTTTTTTTTCTAAACAATTTTACATACTCAAATCTCTGAGTTATGATATTTTCTAACATCAAACTTTAATAAAGAAAGAAGATAAACATTGAAAGTCATAATAGGTACTGGCGATGAAATAAGTCGCCTAATTGCAGAACAATTTATTCGACAAATCAAAAGGAAGCCCAATGCGGTATTAGGTCTTGCTACTGGAACATCACCTTTAGGTGTTTACCAAAACCTCATCAAAGCCAATCAAGAAAAAGTCATCTCTTTTCGCGAGGTGACAACTTTTAATCTCGACGAGTACATTGGCTTAGAAGGAACGCACCATCAATCATATCGCTATTTTATGGATGTTAATCTTTTTAACCGCATCGATATTAATAAAAAGAATACTTTTGTTTTAAAAGGAGTTAGCGACTATTTGGCATATGCGAACAACTATGATCACCTCATCGCACGGCATGGCGGCATCGATTTACAAATTCTCGGTCTGGGAAGCGATGGTCATATCGCCTTTAATGAACCAAATACGCCTTTTGATAGTTTGACGCACGTCGCCGATTTGTGTGAATCAACCATCAAAGATAACTCTCGCCTTTTTAAAAAAATAAACGAAGTTCCGACTAAAGCTGTAACGATGGGCTTGAAATCGATAATGAATGCTCGAAAAATCGTTTTGATTGCGACGGGTAAAAATAAAGCTGAAGCTGTTAAAAACTTAATTCATGGGAAGATATGTGAGAAAGTTCCTTGTTCGCTATTAAGAAATCATCCCGATGTTACAATTTATGTCGACGAAGACGCCTACAGTCTTGCAAAATAGCAAGTAATAATGAATCGCGATTGAATCGTGGTTCTTTTTTTGCTAGCATTGAACAGAAAATGAAAACGAATAAGAAGAATTTTTATTACTCATTAATAATTGGCGGAGCGATTATCTTATCAGCTCTAGTTTTTAAAGTAACTTTTGATGGCGATGCGCGCAATGTTCGAGGGGCTTCGAGCGACATTGTTAACTGTGATGCATATTTTGATCCGGCTAATGGCTATACTTCGCTTTATGAAGTAATCTCGGACCTTAATGCCTCGCAAGCAGATGGTCTATATAAAACATGGGGGACTGTCACAAAATACTATCTCGATTCTAATAATTACAAAAATTTCTATATGCAAAGCACCGACCAATTGGGCAATGCCGCAGGCATTATGATTTATCAAAGTAATGTTGCCGTTTCGGAAGGAAGTGTTTTGACTATCGAAGGTTATCCGACTTTGTATAATAATTTGCCAGAGTTTGTATCGCCGACAATTAACGTTGATTATGATGTCAATTCCTCCCCGGTGACTACTTATCAAACGGACTCGGCTTTTTGGCAAAATGGGACGAATCGCTATTCATTAGAGTTTTTGTCAGCTCAAAGCAGGGGAACAATCAAAATTGCATTGCAAGATGTTTTATTGACTTCAATTAATTCCGGTAATGCAACGGCGACGATAAGCGGCACGGTTACTGTCCCTCTTTATTATGCTTATTTAAACAACACGAGTGATATTTATAATGCCATCACATCGCTTAATGGCTATACAGTCGACCTAGTTGGCTATCTTCATTGTT
>JAAZFR010000034.1 GCA_012971835.1 Erysipelotrichia bacterium | reverse complement strand
TAATGTTAATAATCGCCTTTATTTTATCGTCGTTATCGCTTATAGCCTTACCATTTTATAAAAAGGATGTCGTTCTCACTTTGATGTCCGGAATCGCTTTGTCGGTATCTGGCCTAATTTTCTTTCTTGCTCATTTGATTCTTTTTGTTAATCTACGGGGTGCTATTTTTGTCGGTACTTTCGGTTTATATCTGGTCGCAAGTCTAATAACCCTTGCCGGCATTATAAGTCTCTTGATTGGTATTCAATTTTTAAAAGAGCATAATAGAAACGAAACTAATAATCGTTATTCTTATATACGTAAGTAATAAGTGTAATTGTCAAAAAGGATTGGTAAACGATCCTTTTTTATTTGTATAAAATTGTTTTCTTGTGTGGCTTTTTCTTAGCGACAAAAGTTACTTTATTCTTAATCTGGGCGGATAGCAAAGTTGCCTCTCCTAATGGGGTAATTTTTAAATACTTCTGATTATCGCCGTCGCTATAAACATAAGATAAGAAATTGCGACGAACTAGATTTGTAACTAAAGAGGTAAGTTTTCTTCCTCGATAAGAAAGCAGAGAAGAAAAAGTATCTGCATTAACAAACGATTTTGTTTCCTGATCATTTACGCCGTTTAGTATTTTTGCGACACCAGGAACAGATGGAAAGGCATTATCTTTATTAAGATAACGAACGGTCTCTAATACTTTAAGGTGCGTGACACTAATGCGAAATGATTGTCGGTTTTTTACCATACAAAAATATTATCACATAACTTGAAAACATGATTGGATGTTTCTATAATAACGTAGTTAACAATTTATGGATAAAGAACTACGAAACCAAATTGAGGCGACTCTAAATAAGATTAGACCATTCATTCAACGTGATGGTGGCGATGTGAAATTCGTTGGTTTTGAAGATGGCATAATCTACATCGAAATGGCTGGTGCTTGTGCTGATTGCGCCTTTATTGATAATACTATTTCAGATGGTATCGAAATAATCCTGATGGAAGAAGTTCCTGGAATTATTGGTGTGAAACAGGCTTATGAAATGCCTGAATCAGCTCGATTATTATAAATATTGTCAAAAAAACGCATAATATTCTACTTAAAAAAATCTGCAATTTAGGCAGATTTTTTATAAAAAGCATTTTTGCAGATATTTTTTAAAGAAGAATGTTTTCTAAACGGTTAGCGACAACATATCCCTCACGGTTATAAACATCGTCGCGGTTATAAAGTATTCTTTCCCCATTCGGTTTTACAAAAACGCCACCGGCTTCTTCAACTATGATTTGGCTCGCGGCCGTATCCCATTCCTTGGTTCCGGCTGACAGTCGGTAAGTGATTTCTGCTAATCCACGGGCAATGCGACATGGCTTAATAGCACTTCCATATGTTTTACGATGTTTAATTTTATCACTGTGCTTAGCGATGGTTGCTAATTCTTTTTCGTTAACATGAAACCGAGATGTTAAAACAGTTAAACCTTTTGTTTTTTTATTTGCACATATTTTCTTAATTCGATTTTTCTTCTGATAAAAGCTGCCTCCATTTTTGGTTGCATAGTATAATTCACCAGTTGCTGGGACCAAGACGACACCAACGACAACTTCATGCTTATAAGCTAGTGCGACATTGGTTGTAAACTCATCATTTTTGTCTACAAAATCTTTTGTTCCATCAACGGGGTCAACAATCCAAACATAGTCGTTATTTAATCTACTTTTATCGTCACTTGATTCTTCGGTCAAAAAAGCGTGATCAGGGAAAACTTGCGAAAGAACCTGCCGAATAATCTCGTCAGCTTTCTTGTCAGCGAGAGTCACGGGCGAATCATCATCTTTAATTTCGACATCAAATGGCTTTTTATATATCTCCATGATCTTTTCTTTTGCTTGCAAGACAGCTCTTATAGCAACTCTTAATTCATTTTCCCACATTGTATGTTTTCTCCTTTGCAAGATTATCTAAATCTTTAACGATCGCCATCGCTTCTTTGTAACCGCCTTTTTCCATTCTGACACCAGCAGCGTTTGCGTGTCCTCCGCCACCGTGTTTGACGGCGATATCGCGAATGGGAATGCCATTACTGCGTAATTCAACACGTAGTCCTCCATTTTCGTTTTGCGTAAACAAAGCGAAAATTGGCGAACCCTTAATATTAGCTAAAACATTAACCTGGCTTGAAGCATATGCAAATTTCAATCTAAGTGGTAAGTAGTCATTTTTATTCGCGTAGCAATAAATAACCTTGTGTCTAGTTTTTTTATAATTTGAAAGAAGAAAACCTTTATATTTTAATTGGTTTTCTTCGGTTTGATAAATGGTGTCATATATCGCCTTCATATCTAAGCCATAATCAAAAAGGCGAGCCACAATTTCAAATGTCTCTTTCCTTGTGGGTTCGTAGACAAATCTTCCTGAATCAGTAACGATTCCTAAAAAGATAGCTTCAGCCGCTTTTTTTGTAATAACAAAACTATTAGCAAAAGCAATGCGAGCAATCAATTCAGCTGTAGCAATAACGCCGTGATCCATTATCTTCTCATGGATAAAGGGATTGCTCTCGTGATGATGATCAATTTTTATATAAGTTTGTGCTAAGGCGATTCTTTTGTCTTCAACTAAAGGAAAATCAGAAACATCAACAAGGATGGCAAGCGAATTCTTAATTGTTTCATCATTGACTATATCCATTTCCCCTAGGCGAGGAAATAAAAGCGGCAGTCCACTTCCAACGGCGTACACTTTTTTGTCTTTAAAGGTGGCACTAAGAATTTCGCGCAAAGCGATTTGACTACCATAACAATCGCCATCAGGAAGCGTGTGCCCAAAAATAACAATCGAGTTATGATGTTTAATAATATCAAGAACTTTTTTCGTCGTACCTTCCATAATACCTCCTTAACAAAAAAGCCCCTCGAGAGGACTTTTTATCTTTCTTATTCAGCTTTGCTAATGCAACCAAAAACTTCGCATTTAGCTCGCACTACTTTTCGTATCCCTTTCATGCCAGGACCGATTATTTTACGAGGATCATATGTTTTGCTATCATTTGCAATAACTTCGCGAACAATTTTTGTCCATTCTTGTTGGCATTCGGTGTTGACATTAATCTTGCTCGTGCCGCGTTCAATTGCCATTTTGATTTGAAAGTCGGGTATTCCTGAACCACCATGTAAAACAAGCGGCACCGAAATAAGTAAATCACGAATACTAGACATTTCCTTAAAACCTAATTTGGGTTCGCCTTTATATGGACCATGAACTGATCCAAGAGCAGGCGCTAAACAATCAATACCCGTCTCTTTAACCATACGTACACATTCGGATGGTATCGCATACATCGTCTCTGCGACAACATCATCTTCTTGACCACCAACGCGGCCTAATTCGGCTTCAACCGAAACACCGCGTGAGCGAGCGTAGTCGACAACCTTTTTGGTTACAGCGATATTTTCTTCTAATGGATGATGAGAACCATCAATCATCACCGAAGTAAACCCAGCATCAATTGCCTTAACACACATTTCATAAGAACTACCGTGATCAAGGTGAATAGCGACAGGAACGGTAATGTTGCGATCGGCAATATAACCTTTTACCATACCAACAATGGTGTTAAAACCACCCATATATCTAGCCGCACCCTCACTCACTCCTAAAATGACAGGTGCTTTTAATTCTTGAACTTCCTCAAGAACAGCTGCCGTCCATTCTAGGTTGTTAATGTTAAACTGCCCTACTGCATACTTTTCTTTTAATGCTTTTAAAAGCATTTCTTTCATACTTACTAATGCCACATTATTTCTCCTTTATATTAATATTAGTACAAATCTTCGATCTCTTCTTTTTCTTCGCTTTCGACTTCTTCATCAATTTCTTCTTTATCGTCTTTTTCAATCTTTAAATATTCGATCTCTTCTTCATCAATTTCTTCCGTCGTTTCGACATCGGTGTAAACGTCGTTCATATCAATATGAACTTTGTCGAAAGTATGGTTTAAGCGAAGATCCCAAAAATTATCGGTTAAGGTCACAAAACGACCATCAAGTGATAAGTTTGTGTAGAAACGACTAATTTCACGACGAGTTTCTTCTTTACTTAAGCCGGCTTTCTGACAAACAGCTTCCCAAAGTTCATGGAAACTGATCGGCAAATTTTTGGCTTCGCTAATAATTTCGTAAGCGAAATCAAGCATCGATTTTTCTGACATGTAATTCTCCTTCTTACATTTGTTGGGGAGCGTTGACTCCCAATACGTTAAGAGCATTTCTCATAACGATTTGACTAGCCTTGACAAGAGCAAGGCGTGATTGCGATAAACTGATGTTGTCGCGATCTATTACACGGCATTCAGTATAGAAGGCGTGGGTTAAACTTGCCAATTTCTGAATGTACGTTGCAACCTTATAAGGTTCACGAGACTTTGCACAACTTTCAATCGTATTAGGAAACTCCTGAAGGTGCTTTAACAAATTAATTTCCGCAGTCTCATTTAATTTGCTGGCTGACATATCTATACCGATGTCGGCGCCGGTATCCAATAATTTGCATAAGCGTGCATGGGCGTATTGAGCGTAATAAACTGGATTGGAAGAACTCTGGTCAAGTGCTAAATCGTAATCGAAATCAAGATGGCTTGTCGCTGCTCGAGCCACAAAGAAATATCTTGTCGCATCAACGCCCACTTCTTCAGCCAATTCTCGTAATGTCACAGTCGTGCCACCACGCTTCGACATTTTAACTTCGACATCGCCCTTCATTAATCGCACTACTTGAACGAGTTCAAAATCAATAATATCGGCAGAGTAGCCTTTCATCATTAAAGCGCTTCTCATACGGTTCGTATAACCATGGTGATCAGCGCCTAAAACATCCACTAATAAATCATATCCATGTGAAAGCTTTTGAAGATGGTATGTAATGTCGGGCATTAAATATGTATACGAGCCATCGCTTTTCACAACTGGACGATCCTTGTCATCAAGGAAGTCGGAAGTTTTTAAGAAAGTCGCTCCATTATCGACATAAGTGAACTCTTTATATTCATCGAGCGTTTTTTCAACTTTTCTATCTTTACGGACATCACTTTCAAAACTATAAACATCGAAACGAACCCTGAAGAGAGTTAAGTCTTTTTTAATTTTCTCAAGCTCGAGATGAATGCCTTCTTGAACAAAGGTTTTACTATTTTGCTCATTCTCAGCAATTAGCTTATCCCCATACTTGGTAACGAGTTCTTTAGCTATATCGACTAAATCTAAGCCGTGATAACCATCTTCGGGTACTTTAGCCTCTAAACCGAGTTCGTTTAAATAACGCGCTCGAAGAGAAGCACCCATTTTTTCGACTTGCACACCGGCATCATTGACATAAAACTCACGAGTGATTTCGTAGCCGGCAAAGTCATATAAACGGCAAATAGAGTCGCCAATAGCAGCACATCGAGCATGGCCAAGATGTAAATCTCCTGTTGGATTGGCGCTAACAAATTCGACATTAATCTTTTTGCCTTTTTGTAAGCCGCGTCCATAATTGTCATTTTTACTAATGACATCTTTGACAATCGATTGAAGAATTTCGGACTTTAAAAAGAAATTTATAAAACCAGGCCCAGCAATCTCAATTTTTTCGATGCCTTTATGATCGAGTTCTTCGACGATTTTTAAAGCAAAATCGCGAGGCTTCAAATTTAGTTTCTTGCAATATTGAAGAGCTATGTTCGTAGCATAGTCGCCACGCGTCTCATCCTTAGGGTGTTCTAAAACAGCATCGTCTTCTTGAACATCTAATCCGATTTTATTCACTGCCTCGATAATTTTTTGTTTTAATAAGTTCTCAATGTTCATAACTTTTGTCAAGGTAATATTATACTTATACAATAGTATAATTCAATCTTTATATTGGCTTAGTCGTTTTAGGACTTCATCTTTTCCGAGAAATTTAATAATGCTATCGAGTTCAGGGCCGTGCTTCGTTCTACTAAGAAGCAAACGCAGTGGCATGTAAAAATCTCTTCCATGTATGCCTAGACTACTTTGTAAAGCGCTCATTTCTTGAAGAATACTATCTAGAGCATCATCCTTTTGTAAAATTAAATTATGCATAGATGAAATCACCGCTAACGATTGCGGAGAATTAATTAGTTGCATCTCACTTGGGGAAAAGGATGGTTTTTCTAAAAGAAAGGGCGATAGAAATTCCTTGATTTGACTGCCAAAGCTAATCTGCGATTTGTGAATCGTGGCCAGTTTTAAAAGGTAACCATCATTGTGCTCTTCATTTACATAATTGTTTATGTAAGGGCGGATAAATGCCAAGAATTCAGTAGGCGTCGTTTTTCTAATATGTTGAGCATTTACTCTTCTCAATGCCTCGATATCAAATAAACGATGATTATCATGCAATTTATCAATATGAAAATCATCGATTAATTCTCTAATTTTCGAACGATCCTTGTCGCTAGCACAATCAACATCTAATTCATATAAATAGTGGCAGACGGCATCAGGAAGATATCCTTCATTTTGCAAGGAATACAAAAACTCGTCGTCGCTATTTTCACGATTCGATTTTTGAAAAGACAAAATAAGGAAAGAAGGAATCTTCCAGTTAAAATACCGATACACGGAAAGGTAGCGGTTAATGGTGTCAACTTGGTTTTTATCAATTATTACATGGGTAATGCCCATTAAATAGTCATCAATTATCTCTGCAAAATCGTTGCTTGGCAATCCATTAGAATTTGCAATTGCAAATTCGCTCG
>JAAZFR010000033.1 GCA_012971835.1 Erysipelotrichia bacterium | reverse complement strand
GTCTTTTCATAATGGCGATTGTTTGCTCGGTGTCGTAGCCCTTGCCAAGATCATGCAATAAGCCAGCGACATAAGCTTTATGATATTCTGGGCGTTCGTTTTTATAAGCAATCGAACGCGCTAAATGAGCGACAGAAAGACAATGTGCATATCGTTCTTTGCCAACGATGTTAAGAATTCTCTCTATATAATAGAGATGGTTCTTTTCGATGTAATCAAGCACCGAAGATGGCATATCAAGTGATTGCAAATTTCTTATTTTTGTCGATGATACTTCGCCGGTGTGATTATAAGGCAATTGTTCAATAGAAAAACGTTTTACTATTTTTTCATCAATTTTGATATCAGGTCGAGGGATGTAAACGACCTTCGCGAGTTTTACTATTTCTTCAGGTTCCCGCCACTGAGCAAATTGATTAACTTGGTCAGCGCCAATTAGCAGAAAGAAGCGCTTAAGAGGGTATTTTTTAACAAAATAGCGAATTGTGTCTATCGTATAATTAACTTCTGATTCGGATTTGATTTCGAAGTCAGAGATAGTTGTTCCAGAAATACCGTTTTGACGAATAGCTAATGCCAACATTTTTAATCGATGATCGATTGTTGCTGTTGGATTTTTCCATCGCGGACTTTTACTCGGTACAAAAACGATATCAGCATTGAGCAAAAAACTCGCCGCATTAGCCATGCGAAGATGACCATTATGCACGGGATCAAAAGCTCCTCCGAAAAGAATGATATTCTCCACTACCTTACTTTCCTTTTAGGAGACTGACGATATAAAACAATCGTTCTACCGACGATTTTTATTAAAAAACATCCGAGTTTTCCGCAAAGTGATTGAGCGAAAAATTCAGTTTCTCCTTCCGCATGTTTATTGACCGAAACTTTAATTAGTTCGTTTGCGGTTAGGGCCTTATCTAGCATTTCAAAAACTTTTGTAGATAAATTATCTTTTCCAATAATGTATCGAGTTTTAAGCTTATTACTTAGGGCGAATAATTCCTGACGATCTTTATTACTTAACATGTTCAATTTTTGACCTCGTTGTATAAAATGATACGCCTTTTGGAACATAAAGGCGGAAAGTTTGTTTATTTGCAATAAACGAGAACCATCCTAAACCATTAATTCCTATATCGCGTGAGCCTTCCTCGTCGACAACAACATCGTAAATGTCAAAGTCTTTTAAGCTCTGTAAGTTTTTCGAAGTTGGATGAAGCAAGTTTTTATTAAGGGTTCGTAAAAATTGATTATTCGGTTCCGGAACGATTATTTTGCGAATATCGACTTCTGAAGAAAAATAGCATCCCACCGCTGTTTTTTCTCCTTCAACCAATTCAATACGCGCTAATCCACCGATAAAAAGTGACTGATCTTTATTAAGTGTATATAGTCTTTTTTCTACACGTTTAATCGGAACAACGGATTTTAAAACCTGTTTTTCCACCTTTTCAAGAATGCTGTTATCGTTTCCTAAACCGGGAGTGTCATAGAAATAAGTCGATTGATCGATAGGTATTTGCATAACCTTTAAATTCGTGCCTGGATAGTTTTGTGTGATGATGTTTGTGCGACTGACGTTTTTATATTCTTTTAAAAAGGTTTCCATTAAGGTTGTTTTTCCTGAATGTTTTTGACCAATAATGTAGACGTCCCTTCTTCTTCTCAATTCTTTAATTGCATCGATGACATCTCGAATATTGTAATTTTCAGAGGCACTGACTAGTTTAACGTCGAGAACTTTTAGTTTTTCTACTCTTAGTCGATGAGCGACATATTCTTTGAGAGCTTCATCACTAACATCTTGAGGAATAATATCGCGCTTGTTTGCGATAACTAAAATGTCAAGTCCTGAAAGCCAATGGTTTAAAGCGCGAATGAAACCAGCCTCGAAAGAAAAGAGATTGATAACATAAACGATTAAAGCATCAGTGGCCTGAGCATCGGCGATGAGCGTAAAAAACTCGTGATCAAGACTCGCTTCTCTTGGTGAAAGATTATATTTTTCACTATGAAAACATTTTTGGCAAAACAAAACGCCTTTAGATAAGTCCTGAAGCAACTCCTTTTCAACATAGCCATCTTTATCGTGATCCTTGCTTTGCAAGACAACGCCACACGAGTAGCAACGACGAATAATGTTTAACTTAGCCATTATTTATCCTCCCATTTAGTTAAGAGATTTAATTTTCGCAATTTTTTATAGCGAGGTTTATCAAAAAAGCGATTAAATTTTGTCGTCCACTGATCATCATCGACAAGCCGTTCGGTTAGAATAACCTTAATGCCCGCGCCATTGCCACAACAGACATCAGTGATAATTTGGTCGCCAATCATCATCACTTTTGAGATATCTATTTTATTGGCTTTAATGAATTTCTTAAGACGAAAAGCGAATGGTTTAAGTAATGATCCTGCATAGCGTACACCTAACTCCTTCGCATATGTTGAAACGCGCTTAGAGGTATTGTTTGAAACGACAATCATTTCAATGTCGGATATTGCGAGTTTATCTTTTAAAGCAAGAGCCCGGTCGCTGGGATGAGATTTGTTATGGGCGTCTAGGGTATTGTCCAAGTCAACAAACAGGATGCTAATTTGATGTTTCTTGAAAAAGATGGGATCAATGTCGTAGATACTTTTTGCTACACAGAAAGGAATGAAACGTTTATTCATAATCTTATTTTACAAATAATAAGCACAAAAAAATAGACAAATACTAGCAATATTTTAAAAACAAAAGGCGAAATCAATTAAATGTTGCCTTACATAATCATTATCCAAACTATTTTTTGGTATCATCTTCCTCAAAAATTGAAATTTGCTTGTAGTCTTCGCCATTTTCATCGAGTTCAGTAATTTCATTATCCTTGATGATGATTTCCTTAATAGGAGGTTCGTGGGCGACGAATGTTTTATCAATCATAACGTTATCTTCGCGGAAAACGATATTAAGATGCGAGCGTCGAGGCAGCGTGATTGTTCCCTTTGCGTACCTGTTTTTCGGAGTGACATGGAAATCAGTGATTTCAACATCAATTATCGATTTATTATTGGCTTGCACGCGAAGAGTGATTTTCTCATCTTTTGGGTCGATTTTACAGGCGTAAATTAGATAATGTGGCTCTTTGTTAAAACATGGATATATAAGCGACGTTTTGCCAAGTCTTGATGTCAATGGTGTATTTGAATAGTCGTAAATACGAAGATGACCAGCGTGTGTTAAGAGAACAATCTTGGCTTTTTCTTCTTTTTCAAAGATGAGCATCTTAACAATCG
>JAAZFR010000174.1 GCA_012971835.1 Erysipelotrichia bacterium | reverse complement strand
GCCTTAGGCGCTAAAGTAGTGGCGATGTCTGACATCAATGGCTTTGTTTATGATCCAAAAGGTTTAGATATTCCTCTCGTCGACCGTCTTTCGGAAGAAAAGGGAGAATACTCTCTTGAATATCTCAAACGTTATCCAAATGCCAAATTTGTCAACAATCCAAAAGAAATGTGGGGTATGCCTTGTGATATTGCTCTTCCATGTGCGACACAAAACGAAATTGACATTGAAGATGCCAAGAAATTAAAAGCTGGCGGTTGCTATATGCTTGTCGAAGGTGCAAATATGCCAACGACAGTTGAAGCGATTCGCTACTGCAATGAAAACAACATCTTGTTTGCTCCTGGCAAAGCCAGTAACGCCGGCGGTGTTGCTGTTTCCGGCTTAGAAATGAGCCAAAACGCCATGCACCTTTCCTGGACATATCAAGAAGTTGATCAAAAACTTGAACAAATAATGAAAGAAATTTTCCGTAAGTGCCACGAAACGGCAACTAAATATGGAAAACCGACTAATTTGGCATTAGGTGCCAATATTGCTGGATTCATTAAAGTTTATGATGCAATGCTTCAAGAGGGTGTCATTTAATAATGAAAATTGTTAATCCGATTCGCCCGCCTCGCATCTTACTTCCCAAAGATGGAATTGACATGAATTCCTTCGCGGTTATCGCTTGTGATCAATTTACAAGTCAACGCGAGTATTGGGATGATTTGAAAACAAAAATTGGTGACAAGCCATCGACTTTTCACATGATTTTTCCGGAAGCTTACTTAACCGTTGTTAATGAAAAAGAGTATATTAATGAAATTAATCATCGCATCAGAACTTATCTTAAAGAACAAGTTCTTACTGATGTTGGTGATTGTTTCATTTTAGTCGAACGGGAAACACCTCACACAAAAAGAAGGTTGGGTCTTGTTATTTCCGTTGATCTTGAGGCATACTCCTATCAAAAAGGCATAAAAGCCTTAATTCGAGCGACAGAAGCGACAATTGTCGAGCGCATTCCGCCACGCCTTAAGATACGCGAAAACGCTCCTGTGGAACTCACTCATACGCTCTTTTTATTTGACGATCCCAAGAAGTCAATTATCGAAAAGTTATACGAAAAACGTGCAGAAATGCCGTTAATGTATGATTTTGACCTCAATCAGAACGGCGGTCATCTGCGCGGATATCAGGTCAAAGATACGCAGAGAGTCATCGATGCTTTCACAGAATTAACAGAAGAAAACGGAAATGGTTTGATGTTTGTCGTCGGTGACGGCAATCACTCCTTAGCGACCGCGAAAGCGCACTGGGACCGCATTAAAGGCGATTTGACGCCTGAAGAACGAGAAGCACATCCGGCTCGCTTTGCCTTAGTTGAAGCTATTAATCTATATGACAAGGGACTCGAATTTGAACCTATTCATCGTGTTGTGTTCAATGTCCAAAATGACTTTGTAGTTGGTCTTCGAAAAGCCGTTCAAGGTTCATATAAAACCCACATTTATAGTATAGAAGTTGGTGAAGTCCCATTGTTGATTCCGAGCAATGCTCCGATGGCTTATCGTTTAATTCAAGATTATATTGATAATTATTTAAAAAATAATCCCGGTGTATCCGTCGATTATATTCATGACCTAAATCACACTCATGAGGTAGCCGATAAGCATCCTGGTTCAATCGCCATTGCGATGCCTTCGCTCACCAAAGGGGATTTATTTGATTACATCGCAAGTGGCGATGTTTTGCCCCGCAAGACTTTTTCGATGGGGCACGCCATAGAGAAGCGTTATTATCTCGAATGCAAGAGAATAAAATAGATAACGGAAGGAGAAAAAAATGAAACGTATCTACAACTTT
>JAAZFR010000173.1 GCA_012971835.1 Erysipelotrichia bacterium | reverse complement strand
CGTCATACTCGAAGCTAATTTCCACAAGGATGAACTAGAAAAGGTCAAACAATTATGCGAGTTTAATAACAGTAAGGTTGTCCTTCTTTATTTAACGGGCGATATTGAAGTCTTATATGATCGCTTCCTTTATCGCGAAATGTATAAAAATCGCCACCCCGTGCATTTGACTCATCCTCTCCGTGACGTAAAAGAATTTGAAGAATACGTAAGCAGATGGCGCAATGAAGAATCAGTACTAACGCGCAATTATATTGACGTATCCGGTTGTGACCGCGATGTCGTCTTTGCCAAAGCCCTTGAGACACTAAAAGCCCTCGAAGAAAAGGGCTCGTAATATATTAGAAAGGAGTTTCTATGGAAACGGAAAAAATTCGCAATATCCTCTTTTTGGGCCACCAGGGAAGTGGCAAAACGACTTTGGTCGAGTCCCTAGCAAGCATTATTCTCAAATCTCCTAAAGGAGCAATTGAAAATAAAAATACAATTAGTGATTACACCGATGAAGAGAAAGTACGACTCAGTTCATGCAATCTCTCGGTTCTATCACTTGACTATAATGGCTATCGTCTTAACTTGCTTGATGCTCCAGGTAACGATGACTTTGTCTTTGATGTCATCGGTGTTTTAGATATGGTCAAAGGCGCCGTCTTAGTAATTGACGCCACCAAGCGCATTGAGGTTGGGACCATTAAACACTATAACTTGCTTAAGAAGCATGGCGTTCCGACTTTAATCTTTGTTAACAAGATGGATAAGGAGATGATCGATTTTGACTCCTTGCTTGAAGAAATAAATCAGAAACTAGGCAAAAAGGCCGTTTCGTTTGTTTATCCAATTGGTCACCAAGAAGCTTTTGATGGTTTTATTAACGTCGTGACTTTAAAGGCTAGAAAATACGATGGAAAAGAAACAATTGATGATGTCATCTATGATGATAAAAAGGAAAAGATTCTTTCCCTTCACAATATAATCGCTGAACAGGTAGCCTTGACTGATGAAGCATTGCTTGAGAAATTCTTCGGAGGCGAAACATTGTCGATGGAAGAAATTCATCATGGTCTCCATTCCGCAGTTATAAGCGGTGAACTTACACCTGTTCTAGTTGGCAGTGCTAAAAAAGATATTGGCATTAGTACGATGTTAGAAATGTTAATTGAATATCTTCCTAATCCCGCTGAGTTAAAACCATATGCTGGTGCGGATAAAGATGGCAAGGAGTTGATTCGTAAAACACTTCCAAGTGAACCATTTAGTGCCTATGTTTTTAAAACATTTTTTGACCAATATAAAGGGGCAATTAATGTTATTAAAGTTGCATCTGGTGTCTTAAACCTAGGTGACACAATTTTATGTCCAAATACTCAGCAGACAATGAAAGTCTCACAGATGTTTTCCTTACTAGGAAATAAACAAACTCCGATTACATCGGTGGCGGCTGGCGATATCGTCGGATTATCAAAACTCGACAATGTCGTTACTGGCTATACACTTTGCGATAAAGCTAATCCGATCACTTATCCACGCGCTAAATATCCGACGAGCGTTTATTATCGGGCTATCTCGGCGAAAGTAAGCAAAGATGATGAGAAGCTTTTTGGTTCATTAACGAAAATCCAAATCGAAGATCCTTGTCTAGATGTTTCGCGCCGCAACGAGACTAAACAATTACTCATTGGCGGTCTTAGCGATTCGCATCTTAATTACATTTTAGAACGTGTCAAAAACATCTTTAATATTCAAGTTGATGTCGCAGCTCCCAAAATTGCTTATCGCGAAACAGTTAAAAAAGAAGCGACCGCACCGGGAAGATATATTAAACAATCAGGCGGAAGTGGCTTTTATGGCGTGGTCGAAATGAAGTTTGGACCAAGTGGTAGCGAAAAGAATGTTTTTGAGGAGACGGTTTTCGGCGGCGCTGTTCCGAAAAATTACTTTCCAGCCGTTGAAAAAGGTTTTATTGAATCGACCGAACATGGTCTTTTATCGGGATTCCCGGTGATTGGCATTAAAGCTGTTTTGCTCGATGGTAAATATCACCCTGTCGATTCAAACGAGCTCGCTTTTAAAATGGCTTCGATTCTCGCTTTTAAAGAAGCTTATATGAATTGTGGTCCAACTCTTCTCGAGCCGATTATGAAAATAACCGTCCGTGTCGGTAACGAATTTACCGGCAATATCATGAACGATCTTAATCAGCGCCGGGCTCGCGTGTTAAGTATTGACGAAAAAGGTCATGATCAGCAGGAAATTATGGCTTTAGTCCCCGAATCAGAAATTCTTGATTACGCTATTCGCCTTCGTGTTTTATCGCAGGGCAGTGGTTTCTTTAATCGCGAGTTTGATTCGTATCAAGAAGTTCCTTCTTATTT
>JAAZFR010000032.1 GCA_012971835.1 Erysipelotrichia bacterium | reverse complement strand
TTAGTTGTCGCAAAGATGGGAAATGGCGTCATTATTGTTTAATTCCCAATTCCTTTTGCGAGTTAGCGACTTATATTCAGGAAATTTGCCATTCACAATCAAACTGTGCAGATGAAAGTTGCAAGTGTAATAAAGAAGACAGTAAATGAGTAGAAAAAAGATCATTATTCTTACTATTTTTAGCATTGCCATCGTTTTTCTAATTGCTAATCTTTTGCTTGGCTTTCTTGTTTCTTGGGAGGCCGCGAAAGCGCCATGGGATTTTATTAGCAATCAAATACTAGGGATGAAATGGCTAAATAATCTTATTTGGCGAATTGTTGTTTGGATTGGTGGAGAACACGAACTTCTTACCTGGCAATACAAAGTTCAGTCTTCGATTCAATTTTTCATTTATGACATCATTAAAATAACTGTTTTATTATGTGTTCTTATTTTTTCTATCTCATACATACAATCGTATTTCCCACCAGAACGAACTAAGAAAATATTGAGTCGTTATCACGGAATCGGTGCAAATGTGATTGGCGCTTTACTGGGAACACTCACCCCCTTTTGTAGCTGTTCGTCCATTCCTATTTTCATCGGCTTTACACGAGCTGGGTTATCTTCTGGCGTGACATTTAGTTTTCTAATTTCGAGTCCGTTAGTTGATTTAGGTTCGATTATCTTGCTGGCTGGTTTTTTTGGCTGGCCAGTAGCAATCGCCTACGTTGTCGCAGGTCTAATTATTGCTGTTATTGGTGGCACGATAATCGAAAAATCAGGTTTAGGTAGGCAGGTTGAAGATTTTGTTTTAAAGGGGCAAAGTGTCAATATCGACGAACCTAATTTAACTAGAAGAGATCGGCTCATTTACGCTCGTGATCAAATGTTGGGAACTATAAAAAAAGTATTGCCATATATGTTAATTGGTGTAGCAATAGGGGCGATTATTCACAATGTTATTCCTGGTGCTTGGATTGAATCAATTCTTGGTTCGAACCGGTGGTATGGTGTACCTCTTGCGACTATTCTTGGTGCGCCGATGTACGCTGACATTTTTGGAACACTACCGGTAGCAGAAGCGTTGTATGCCAAAGGCGCTGGTCTTGGCACTGTCTTAGCCTTTATGATGAGCGTGACTGCTTTATCGCTACCTTCATTGATTATGCTTAGGAAAGCTGTTAAACCAAAATTATTGATCGCATTTTTACTGATAGTCATGATAGGAATTATCGCTATCGGCTATTTATTCAATTTATTATCAATTTTATTCATATAGGAGGATAAAACATGAAAATTCAAGCCTTGGGTGGGTGCTGCAAAAAGTCGACCGCTAATTACGAAGCAATAATTCAAGCCGTTAAGGAACTTGGTCTTAATGTCGAAGTTGAACACGTTTCCGATTTTGAGGAAATAATAAAATTAGGTGTTATGTCGACCCCAGGTTTAGTCGTTAATGGCAAGATTTTATCGGTCGGGCGCGCTCTTAGTGTAGGGCAAGCTAAAGAATTGATTAGTAAAGCCTTAAAAGGCACGAGTGATTGTG
>JAAZFR010000031.1 GCA_012971835.1 Erysipelotrichia bacterium | reverse complement strand
CAAACATGATTTTTTCTTGGTCGGCATCTTGATGATCATAGCCGAGTAAATGAAGCATACCATGCGTAAAGAGAAATTTCATCTCTCTTTCTAATGAATGACCATATGCTTCAGCTTGTCGTATCGCTGTTTCATACGAAATAATAATTTCGCCAAGTAGTCTTGGCACTTCACCAATAATCGGCGGTTCATTAACGATATTATCTAAAAAAGCAAAGCTTATTACATCAGTAGGGCGATCAAGACCGCGATAGGCTCTATTTATTTCCTGAATTTTCGCATCGTCAGTTATATTTACTTCTAAAACGTAATTTGCATTAATCTTGAGATAGGCAAAAACATCTTTGGCAAGTTTTATGTACAAAGATTTGTATTTTTTAAAAGTTTGAGGTCCTGAATTGGTAAAAGTGATTTCCATAAATTTGCCTAATATAAATAT
The DNA here is from genome assembly GCA_012971835.1 of Erysipelotrichia bacterium. Next base: position 1,300 of record JAAZFR010000031.1, on the reverse strand, counting down.
TTTATCATATCAATGATAGATAATGTTAACGGACAAATTGATCTTTGAAGGCAGCCATTTTTCGTCGAAGGTCATTAATGTGTAAGAAGGAGTTAAATAATCTGCTGATGTTTTCATAAAAAAGAAGGTAAATGAAAAAGTGAAACAAAAAGTAGTTTAGTGTCGCTTCACCACTAATCGCTGCATACGTTAATGCCAAAGCACAAATCACAAATAGAGAGATGTATTTTTTTGTCGCTGAACACTTGGCAATATAAAGCGACAACTGACTCATTTTCTTATAGTTAGATAAAATGTCACTAAACGGACGATCTTCCTCTAGTGTTTCACTTTCGATTCTTTCTAATGTTTTTACATTACTTTTAGTAAAACGTTGAGAAACGACTAATTCTAAAAAAGCCAAAGTAATCAAGGTTCCTAAAAAAGCCAAATGTAATAAGTCATTGAATAGTAATACCATCAAAACAAAGAAACTGATGATAAGTGATGAGATAAGCACTTGTGGAAAAAGAAAATAATTCTTTTTAAAATCATGAAATTTCATGAAATTGTGCTTTCTCTTCATCTTGTCTTCGTCGTATGTCCGAACTAGGTAATTATTGTCAAACCTTGCTAAAACCTCTAATTGGAAACGACGAAAAATGACTTCGCCGATCGCGAAAAGAGAAAAGAAGATAAGCGGAAAGACAAAATAGTTTTGTTGATTGACAAAAGCGAAGCCTAAAAGAGCAAAAAAGGCCGAAAAACTCTGTAACAAACATAAGGCGACTAAATATTTAATTTCGACGATAGGTCGCTCCTTTTTGGGTTTAAGCGCCGGTGATTTTTTATATATTTGTAAAAAAGAGCCGTCCCACCGCTTCAAGAAACTATTTAGCTGTTCAACAATTCCTCCCTTTATAGGATCATCGATGTACACCCGCCCTCTTTTAATCTTTCGCAACAAGACGAGGTGTAAACCACCATTTTTATTAATTAGCGAGACGAGAATTGGCCACCTCTTATTAAAAATAATCTCGTTTTTATCGAGCAACTTATAAGCGGTTATAATTACGCCATGTGTTGCGCCTATTTCCACGAGGTCACGATATGAGTATAGTCCTTGCTTATCATTTGTTTTTGCTAGTCTTAAATACGAGCGATCGTGATGAGCATAGCAAAGCAACATCTTTAGGGCGGCAAACCCGCAGTCATGATCGTTTCCTTGAAAAGTAAAATAGCGCATATTTTCTCTAATGGAAATATAAGCGCCATCAAAACATAAACAATAAAAAAGGAAGCAAGTGCTTCCCATTTTTTT
>JAAZFR010000172.1 GCA_012971835.1 Erysipelotrichia bacterium | reverse complement strand
CTGATTAATGAACACAATCGTACAAGATGAACGGTTCAAAACAGCAACCAACTTACGCATTGCTTTTGACATTAGTCGCGCTTGAAGTCCAACCTGATTGTCGGCCATTAAGCCATCGAGCTCCGCTTGCGGGACGAGAGCGGCAACGCTATCGACCACGATAATATCAATCGCTCCACTTGAAGCGAGCATTTCAACGATTTCTAAAGCTTGTTCACCACTGTCGGGCTGGGAAAGAATTAAATCGTCAATATCGACTCCAAGGTTGCGGGCATATATAGGGTCAATTGAATGTTCGGCATCAACAAAGGCAGCACGACCACCCTGTTTTTGCGCCTCAGCGATGGCGTGGAGAGCGAGAGTTGTTTTGCCGCTACTCTCCGGTCCATATATTTCAATAATCCGTCCTTTTGGATAGCCGCCGACGCCAAGAGCGGCATCGATAAGAAGAGATCCCGAAGGAATCGCATCCACTTCAACATGGGGTCGTTCACCAAGGCGCATAACAGCACCTTTACCATAAGTTTTTTCGATGGCCTTTAACGCCTCATCGAGGGCGGACACTTTGTCTTTAGATGTTTCTTTTGCCATTTTTTATCCTCACTAGATATATAGGTTTAAACTCCTATAATGTTTCAAAATTTATTTAACAATGCTCATCATAGCGTCAATCATTGCTTCGACGGTCATGCGGCGAATTTTCTCTCTTGAACCATCAAGGTTTAGCGGAAAGCCCCATATAAATTCTTTATTAGCAATAGCGATGAAGATTTGACCGATTTCTTGACTTCCCTTTTCAATTGTTGGTCCCGCATTGCCTGTAACCGAAAGGCAATAATCAACATTTAAAAGGTTTCGTCCATTATAAGCCATTTGACTAGCAACTTCCCACGATATTACTCCAAACTCATCAATGGTTTTAGAATCGACATGAGCAAGGGTTATTTTTTCTTCAGAATTATAAGTAATGAGACCACCTTTGAAGACGCCACTAGCACCTTCAATGTCAGTAATTGCTGAGGCAAACATCCCTCCAGTCATCGACTCAACTGATCCGATAGTAATTTTTTTGTCTTTAAGAATTTCGACTAGTTTTTGAGTTTTCATCATTTTTTTCCTCCCGTAAAACTTGACGATTTTCGACGACGTAAACAATACCTGATAAAAGTGAGACTGCTGTTGCAATATAGACAAGTATCTCGGCAATCTTTAAACCGGATGGAAAGCCTGAGTCAAAGTAAGAGAAAGGCCATCCATTTAACAATATGGCGACGATGGCAACCATTTGTAAAACGGTTTTGGCTTTACCAAATATATTAGCGGCGATAACTTTGTTCTTCGTCACAGCGATTAGTCTAAGGGCATCAACAATTAAGTCTCGAGCAATCAAGATAATGGCGCACCATAGAGAAAAAGTTAGTGTACTTGGAGCATAATTTGGAGCAACAATTAAAAATATCAATAAACCATCGATTAATAATTTATCAGCAATGGGATCAAGAAATTTCCCCAAATCAGTGATCTGATTATTTTTGCGAGCTAAATACCCATCCAGCCAATCTGTTGCCGAAGCAATGATAAAGACGATGGCTGTAATAAAATAAACGAGATTAATACCGCTATGACCAAGTTTAGGAACTGTAATATTAAGTAATGATAAAACGAAAAGAGCAATTAGCATTCCAACGACAATGATAATTCGAGAAATAGTAATCTTGGTGGGTAAATTCATAATTCTCCTAAATGAGTACCGACCCTATAAGCCATGTTCTGTCGAGGGTAACAATTTATCTATGCACATGGTGCATGAATGTTCCGATTCGTTTTTCGAAACAAACTTCCCCTACCAATTTTGGGTTTCTCGCTTGTGGGGTTTACCGCGTTCCACCTTAACGTTTCCGTTAAGCTTCGTCACTGTGGCACTTTCAGGGTTATTACCTTAG
>JAAZFR010000030.1 GCA_012971835.1 Erysipelotrichia bacterium | reverse complement strand
TTATGTATTTATGGGGTGGTGACAAGTTTAAAGACTATATGTTTTATCTTGGTATCGTCTCAGGCTTCGGCGTTTATCTTATTCCATCATCATATGATGGTTATATTATCAACAACGCTGAATCAGTAATCGAGATTGCCCGCTTTTACTTTTGCCATATGCCGTTAGTCATCGCCCCTTTAGCGATGGTGGCAAGCGGCCTACACAAACTAAATCATCGCCGCGTTATTTTTACACCCCTTATCTTTCTTGGTGTATTGACATTAGTCGGTCTTAACGAAGTATTTTTAAAACTTAGTGGGATTACTAACGCTAGTTGGCAAGACGTCTTTAGTAATAACTACCGTAATGGAGCGTTGGTCTTTGGACCGATGAGTGTCCTCGATACTAGTTTAGGTCGCTTTTATTGGTTAATCTTGCCAATATTTAAATACATTTGGCCAGGGACGACTAACATATATTATGTTCCTGTTTTATGGCTTGCTCTTCCGACATTTGTTATCATGAGTATCGGTTACTTCTTAATTTCTCTTATTTGGTCACATCGGCAAGCTTATTTAGACTACCATATGTTAAGACAAAAACTAATTATGCGTTTAAATAAACGCTCAAGGATAAAATATGAAAGCTAAAAAAACAAAAGCAGTTGTCATTCGCAATCGCGGTTATGTTTGCGTCGCTTTATATTTGTCGGCCCTTTGCGTCGCTCTTTTTGTTTTTTTATCTTTTCTTGATTCATACGCTATCGCAAGTGAGACAGTCGCCAATAGTTACTATTCAGGTGTTGAGATTGCTCTTGGTGTTTCGGGTTTAACGCTTAACTACCTTCTTTTATCGTGTCTGATTGTCGGGACAGTTGGTGGTCTTTTAACGCTTATTGTCGCTATTATCTGCTCCGTTTCAAAAAAGTATTCGCCACTAGCGGCGATGTTGATGGCTTTATCAATCGCGGCTTTAACTTATGCTTTTATCGTCTCGCTTCTTTTCCCCATCGTCATTTCTGATTCTTTGAATCAATTAAGTGATCCTGCTACATTAATGGCGACAACATGGCCCATTTATGTTATGAGTGGGCTTCTTGGTTTAGCGATGATAAATAACTTTGGCTTACTTATCTACTCAAGCGTTGATGCTTATGGTTTATCAAATAGCATAAAAGCAAAGTAGGTTAATTAAATGGTTAAGGAAGAACAAATTGTTAACAAGCAAGCCGGACTTTTGATGCCGGTAGCCTCCCTTCCTAATCGCCACGGAATTGGTGATTTTGGTCCTGAGACCATAGCTTTTTTAAAAGCCCTTAAGAAAGCCGGTTTTTCTTTGTGGCAGATTCTTCCCTTAAATCCCATTGGCTATGGGCATAGTCCTTATCAGCCCTTTTCCTCATTGGCGATGGATGAAATGTATCTTTCCCTTGATGAGATAATCAAGATGGGTTTGCTAAGCAAAGTTCCTTCATATCGGGCTAAGACAAAACACATCAGTTATGAAAAGGTCAAAGCCTTTAAAAGGCAATATCTAAAACGGGCCTACTATAACGCCATTAATCAAGATGCGACTTTTGTTGGGCGTTTACGAAAGAAAATGGCTAAGTATTATGATTACGCTCTCTTTATGGCCTTTAAAAAGGCAAATAATGATAAGCCATGGCACTTGTGGAATGAAAAAGAAAAGAACTGGATTAATAATTGCGGAATCGATATTAGTCGATACGATGATGAAATTAACTATCACCTCTTTGTGCAGGACTTATTAATTAAGCAGTGGCATAAATTGAAAAAGACCGCTCATCGCCTTGGGATTAAAATCATCGGCGATTTACCTTTTTATGTCGGTCATGATTCGGTTGATTGCTATACAAACCGTGATTACTTTTATCTTGATGAAGCCGGTCTTCCTAAACTTATTTCGGGGGTTGGTCCAGATTACTTTTCCAAGACGGGACAGCGGTGGGGCAATCCCATTTATAACTTTGAAAAGTTAAAGGAAGAACATTATCGCTTTTTGATTGAAAGAATCCTCGATTGTGGGCAAATTTATGATTATGTTCGCCTTGATCACTTTCGGGCCTTTGACACATACTATGTGATTGACGCTGATGAAAAGACAGCTCAATTTGGCACTTGGACATTAGGGCCAGCCTATGCCTTTTTTGATGAATTATTAACTGTTTTCGATGGCGAAAGAATCATCGCTGAAGATTTAGGCGAAATCCGTCCCGAAGTATTAACATTACGCGATTATTATAATTTTCCGGGTATGAATGTTTTGCAGTTTGAAATTTTAAGTGAAGAGGAAATTGTTACTAATTCCCATAATGTCTATTACATCGGCACGCATGATAATGACACATTAAAGGGCTGGTATTTAAAACTCACCCCTCAAGAAAGACAAAAACTACGCGCTATTATGCGTTTACAAGGCTATAAAGGAGCGATTCTTGATGCTTTGATTAAATATGCGTTAGAGCGTCCTCATCGTCTTGTCGTCCTTTATTTAGGCGATTTATTAAAACTTGATAATAAAGCCCGCATTAATAAACCAGGCATCATAGATGACATTAACTGGACTTATCGGCTACAATCATTAATGTCGTTTATCGAAAAGGAAGAGAAAATTCGTCAGTTAATTTTCATGAGTCAAAGATTATAATGCCCAAAGTTGGATTAGTGTCATTAGGATGTGCAAAAAATCTCGTTGATAGCGAGATTATTTTAGGTATGTTTAACGACGCTGGTTATGAACTAGTCAACGCTCCTGAAGAGGCCGATATTATTATCGTCAACACTTGTGGCTTTATTAAAGCCAGTAAAGAAGAAAGTATCGATACCATTTTTGAGATGGCTTCTTATAAGAAAAAACTCGTCGTCACTGGCTGTTTGGTCCAACGCTATTATGATCAACTTAAGGAATCACTACCAGAAGCTGACTTACTTGTTAAACTCGATGAGTATCCGATCCTTCATAAGTTAATTGAAGAACTTAATGTCGGCGATACTATCAAACCTTTTAATCCTCTTAACCGCGTTATTTCAACTGAAAGCTATAGCGCCTATCTTCGTATTTCCGAAGGTTGCGATAATCGCTGTTCATATTGTGCGATTCCTTTAATCCGCGGACCATTTAAATCACGGCCTTATGAAGAAATAATTAGAGAAGCAAAAGCATTAGCCACTAAAGGGGTTAAAG